>WFTT01000073.1 GCA_015485335.1 Robiginitomaculum sp. | reverse complement strand
TTCGGGAATTGATGCCCTGTTGGGCACGGGCGGCACCCCCGAAGGACTGTTGACGGCCTGTGCCATTCAGGCCCTGGGCGGCGAATTCATGGGCAAGCTGGACCCGCAGTTACACACCGAAAAACAGGCGGTTGATGCCGCCGGTCTGGACATTAATCACTGGATGAAGCTGGACCAGCTGGTGCGTTCCAAAGACGTGGTGTTTTGCGCCACGGGGATCACCACGGGCCTGCTATTTGAAGGCGTGGAAGAACGCAATGGTTGCTACAAAACCCAGACACTGATGCTGAGTGGCATTACGCGGGAACGACAGATTTTGACCAGCTGGTTACAAAAACAGGAAGTTGATGAGGCGCTGAACGCTGCCGCTCCACATCCCGAACCGGAAACCGTGCAGGAGGGAGGCTGATATGCCCAAGAACAAAAAACTCAACCGCCCGATTATACTGGGCGTGGTCGGTGACAGCGCCGTTGGCAAAACCACTTTGTCCAAAGGCATTGCCAAAATTCTGGGCGAGGACCGGGTAACCGTGATCTGTACGGATGATTATCACGCGTATGATCGCCAGGAGCGGGCGAAAAACGGCATTTCCGCGCTGGACCCCAAAGGCAATTATATTGATATTCTGGAACAGCATCTGGCGCTCTTGCGCGAGGGTAAGCCGATCCTGAAACCCATTTATAATCATGATCATGGCACACTGGACCGCCCGGTTTATGTGGAACCAAAAGAATATGTGATTGCCGAAGGCCTGCTGGGCTATACCACCCGAAAAATGCGCGATTGCTATGACGTGAAAATTTATCTGGATCCCCAGGAAGAGCTGCGCCGTCGCTGGAAAGTGGCGCGCGATACCACCAAGCGCGGCTATAGCGAAGCACAGGTGCTGGCCTCGCTGGAAAAACGCAAAAGTGACAGCCCGGCCTTTATTCATCCGCAACGCATGTTTGCCGATATTATTATCCGTTTTCAAGCGCCCCCGGACGAGGCCCATGGCGAGGATGTGCATCTGGATGTGTTGCACATTTTGCGCCCCACCTTGCCGCACCCGGATTTCACCAAAGTGATCGAGGCCAGCGGTAATGGCATGCTTTCGCTGGAATTAACCCGCGATAACGGCAAACCGGTGGATGTTTTAGGGATTAATGGCGCGATATCGGATCGTCAGGCCACCCGAATCGAGGACTATTTGTGGAGCCAGATCCCCGAGGCCAGTTACTTGCGGGAAATGGTCGGGCAAATTGCAGGTCCGGTGCGCAGCCATCCGCTGGCCCTGACGCAATTGCTTGTCGCCTATCACATGGTCAAAGCGGCGCTTGGCGAACACGCGCTGTAACAGGGAAAGACGATACTATGACAGCCTCGCAAAAAGATATGGCCAACGCCATTCGCGCACTTTCGATGGATGCGGTGCAACGCGCCAATTCCGGTCACCCGGGCATGCCCATGGGCATGGCAGACGTGGCCAGCGTGCTTTTCAGCAAGTTTATGAAATTTGATGCCAAAGACCCCAACTGGGCCGATCGGGACCGCTTTGTGCTGTCGGCCGGGCATGGCTCCATGCTGCTTTATTCGCTGCTCTATCTGACGGGCACCGAAGGCTGGTCGCTGGAAGACCTGAAAGACTTTCGAAAATTAGGGTCCAAAACCGCTGGTCACCCTGAATACGGCCATGCACCGGGCATTGAAACCACTACGGGGCCGTTAGGCCAGGGGCTGGCCACGGCCGTGGGTATGGCCATGGCTGAAAAAATGCTGCGCGCCCGTTATGGCGAAGATCTGGTGGATCACACCACCTATGTGATTGCCGGGGACGGCTGTCTGATGGAAGGGGTCAGTCACGAAGCCGCCGGTCTGGCGGCGCGCCATGACCTCTCCAAGCTGATTGTGTTGTGGGATGACAATGACATCACCATTGACGGCGCGACCGAGATTGCCACCTGTGAAGACACGCTGGCCCGCTTTGAGGCCTATGGCTGGTCTGTTCGCCGGGTGGATGGCCATGATCCAGATGCGATCGAGGCGGCCATTGCCGCCGAACAGCAAAGCGATCGCCCCTCATTGATCGCCTGTAAAACCGTGATCGGTTTTGGCTCGCCCAATAAGGGCGGCACATCGGCCGTGCATGGCGCGCCATTGGGTGATGAAGAAATTGCGCTGGTGCGCGAAAAGCTGGGTTGGCCCTACGCGCCGTTTGAAATTCCGGACGCAATACTGGCCAGCTGGCGTGCCGTTGGGGAACGCGGTGGCGTGGCCCGTGAGGACTGGATGGAAAGGCTGGAAATTTCGACGCAATCCGGGCACTTTATCGAGGATATTGCCGGCACCCTGCCAGATGATTTTGATGCGACGGTGAATGAAATCAAGCACGACTTTGTCCGCGAATGCAAAAAGATTGCCACCCGCATCACCTCCAAAATGACCCTAGACGGCCTGACCCAGGCAGTGCCGGCTATGGTGGGCGGCTCTGCCGATCTGACCGGCTCGAACGGTACCTTGGCCACAGGCATGACCCTGGTTACGCCCGATGACGCCAGTGGTAATTATATCGAATACGGCGTGCGCGAATTTGGCATGGCCGCGGCGATGAACGGCTTTGCCCTGCATGGCGGTTTCATCCCCTATGGCGGCACATTTTTGGTCTTTGCCGATTATATGCGCCCGGCCATTCGCCTGTCGGCATTGATGGGGGCGCGGGTGATTTATGTGATGACCCATGATTCCATCGGTCTTGGCGAAGACGGCCCGACCCACCAGCCGGTGGAAACGCTGGCTTCTTTGCGGGCGATCCCCAATTGTCTGGTTTTCCGCCCCGCCGACGGGGTGGAAACCGCCGAATGCTGGGCCTTGGCGCTAAAAGCCCATGAAACACCCTCAATCATGAGCCTGACGCGCCAGGGTCTGGTCCCGATCCGGGTAGAGCATACGGACGAAAACCTTAGTGCCAAAGGGGCCTATGTCCTCTTCGAGCCCGATACTGGCCGCGATGTGACCTTGCTGGCCACGGGATCAGAGGTCGAGATTGCGGTGGCCGCCTCGGACGTGCTGGCCAAGGAAGGTATTCGTGCCGCCGTGGTATCCATGCCGTGTTTCGAACTGTTTGCCGCCCAAGATGCAGATTATCGCGCCCAGGTGCTGGGAAGCGCCCCGCGTGTGGGCATCGAAGCCGCTGTTCGCCAAGGTTGGGATCACTGGCTGGGCGAAAACAGTGCCTTTATCGGCATGGACGGTTTTGGTGCTTCGGCACCAGCCCCCGATCTTTACAAACATTTTGGCATTACCGCCAAAGCCATGGCGGATGCCGCCAAGGCCTTAATTCCTTAAGGAGAGACCAACATGGCCCGCATTTCCCTTCGTCAACTGCTCGACCATGCCGCCGAGCACAGCTATGGCCTGCCCGCGTTTAATGTGAACAATATGGAGCAGATCCAAGCCATTATGGCGGCCGCCGCGGCGGTGGATGCACCGGTAATCTTGCAGGCCTCGAACGGGGCGCGCGGTTATGCGGGCGATGTGATGTTGCGCAAACTGATCGAGGGTGCCGAGGTGATGTATCCCAACATCCCCATCTGCGTGCACCAGGATCACGGCAATAATCAGCAAACCTGTTATTCGGCCATTCAAAACGGCTTTTCATCGGTGATGATGGATGGATCCTTAGAGGCCGATGGCAAAACCCCGGCATCATACGAATATAATGTTGGCATTACCGGCGAAGTGACCAATGTGGCCCACACGGTCGGCGTTTCGGTGGAAGGGGAGCTGGGCTGTCTTGGTTCACTGGAAACCGGCGAAGGCGAAAAGGAAGATGGCCATGGCTTTGAAGGCAAATTGTCTCGCGACATGCTGCTTACTGATCCGGTACAGGCCGCCGATTTTGTTGGCCAGACCCGGGTAGACGCACTGGCCATTGCCATGGGCACCTCTCACGGGGCGTATAAGTTTTCGCGCAAACCCACCGGCGATATTCTGGCCATGGATGTGGTCAAAGCCATCCATGAACGCCTGCCCGATACGCATTTGGTAATGCATGGTTCATCTTCGGTGCCACAGGAATTACAGGACATTATCAACGCCAATGGCGGGGATATGCCCCAGACCTATGGCGTGCCAGTCGAGGAAATTCTGGAAGGCGTCAAATACGGCGTTCGCAAGGTGAATATCGATACGGATTTACGCCTGGCGGCCACCGGTCAGGTGCGCAAAATCCTCAACCATGACAAGGCGCAGTTCGATCCGCGCAAATATCTTAAACCCGCCCGCGAGGCCATGCAGGCCTTGTGCAAGCTGCGCTATGAACAATTTGGTGCGGCAGGGCAGGCGGGCAAGATCAAACCCATAACCCTTGCCGATATGGCCGCGCGCTATGCCAGTGGGGAATTGGATCCTGTGGTTTCAAAAGAAGGAGTGGCGGCATGAGTACCAAAACCTATGATGCGGGGGTCAAGGATTACCGGCTGACCTATTGGGATCCCAATTACACCCCCAAGGAAACCGATCTGTTGGCGTGTTTCAAAATCACCGCTCAGGACGGCGTTGATCGTGAAGAGGCGGCCGCGGCGGTTTGTGCCGAAAGCTCAACCGGCACCTGGACCACCGTCTGGACCGATCATTTCACCGATATGGACCATTACAAAGGCCGCGCCTATCGTATTGAAGACGTGCCGGGCGATGATACATGTTTTTACGCCTTTGTCGCTTATCCGATTGACCTGTTCGAGGAAGGCTCGATCACCAATGTGCTGACCTCTTTGGTGGGGAATGTGTTTGGGTTCAAGGCCATCCGGGCGCTGCGGCTGGAGGATATTCGCTTCCCATTGGCCTATGTGATGACCTGCGGCGGCCCGCCTAATGGCATTAATGTCGAACGGGACATTATGAATAAATATGGTCGCCCCATGCTGGGCTGTACCATCAAGCCAAAATTGGGTTTGTCCGGCAAAAACTATGGCCGGGCGGTGTATGAGGCCCTGCGCGGTGGTCTGGATTTCACCAAGGATGACGAGAACGTCAATTCCCAACCCTTCATGCGGTGGAAGCAACGTTTTGATTTTGTTGCCGAAGGTCTGAACCAGGCCGAGGATGAAACCGGCGAGCGCAAGGGGCATTATCTGAATGTCACCGGGCCAACCATGGAAGACACGTATGAGCGTGCGGAATATGCCAAATCCCTAGGCATGCGCATTATCATGCACGATTTCTTCACCGCCGGGTTTACCGCCAATACCTCGCTGGCCAATTGGTGCCGCGATAACGGCATGCTGCTTCATATTCACCGGGCCATGCACGCGGTGGTGGATCGCAACCCCTATCACGGCATCCATTTTCGCGTGCTGACCAAATGCCTGCGCCTTTCGGGCGGCGATCATCTGCACTCTGGCACCGTTGTGGGCAAGCTGGAAGGCGATCGCGAGGCCACCCTTGGCTGGGTCGATCTGATGCGCGACAGCTTCGTGCCGGAGAATCGCAAGCGCGGCCTGTTCTTTGACCAGGACTATGGCACCATGCCCGGCATGTTGCCGGTGGCATCGGGCGGTATTCACGTCTGGCACATGCCGGCATTGACGGCCATTTTTGGCGATCAGGCGGTGTTCCAGTTTGGCGGCGGCACCTTGGGTCACCCGTGGGGCAATGCCTATGGCGCCGAGGCCAACCGCGTGGCGCTGGAGGCCTGCGTTATGGCGCGCAATGAAGGCAGAAACCTGGAACGCGAAGGCAAGGATGTGTTGTTAAACGCGGCCAAGCACAGCCCGGCGCTGGGCGCGGCTTTGGAGACCTGGAAAGAGATCAAGTTCGAGTTTGATACCGTCGATAAACTGGATGCAGAGGCTTAAGGAGAAAGATCATGGATATGACCATTCAAAACCACCCCTCACGGCTGGATAATCCGCAAAGCCTCAAATTTGAGACGTTTTCATACTTGCCGCCGATGAGCGATACGCAGATCATCGCGCAGATTGAATATTGCTTTTCCCAGGACTGGGATTGCGCGGTGGAATATTGCGAACTGGAACGCTCAATGGATGATTACTGGTATATGTGGAAATTGCCGCTTTTTGGGATGCGTGATGCCAAAAAAGTTATGCAGGCGCTAAACGATTGCCGCGATGCGGACCCCTCCTGTCTGGTGCGTCTGGTTGCCTATGACCGCAAACGTCAAAGCCGGGGCATGCAGTTTGTGGTCCACAAAGGCGGGTTGTAAAAAATAAAGCTGTCATCCCGAACTACAGTCTCATCCCGGACTACAGTGTCATCCCGGACTTGATCCGGGATCCATGGGGCCTAGGGTCTGGCAAAAATAGGCCCCGGATAGCCTAAAGGCTTCCGGGGTGACACGCCAAAGCGATAGGAACGATCAATGACCAAAGACATCATCATTTCCCCCTCTATCCTGTCGGCAGATTTCGCCCGTCTGGGCGAGGAAGTGGCCGCCATTGATGCCGCCGGGGCGGACTGGATTCATGTGGACGTGATGGACGGGCATTTTGTGCCCAACATCACCATTGGCCCGGACGTGGTGGCGGCGCTGCGCCCCCATTCAAAGAAAATCTTTGATGTGCATTTGATGATCGAACCGTACGAGCCCTATCTTGAGGCCTTCGCCAAGGCTGGATCAGACTATATCACCGTGCATGCCGAGGCCGGTCATCATCTGGACCGGGGCCTGCAAGTCATTAAAGGTCTTGGCAAAAAGGCGGGTGTATCGCTAAACCCCGCCACGCCGGTCAGCGTGCTGGAGAACGTGCTGGACAAGCTGGACCTTGTCTTGCTGATGAGCGTAAATCCCGGCTTTGGCGGGCAGAGCTTCATCCCGCAAAGCGTCGAAAAAGTGAAACAGCTCAAAGCCCTGATCGGTGATCGGGATATTATTATTGAGCTGGATGGGGGCATAAAACCTGCCACCGCACCCGCCGTTGTCGCCGCCGGTGCCACCGCGCTGGTGGCTGGCTCCGCCGTCTTTGCCGGCGGCACGCCGGCCCATTACGCCGCCAATATTGCGGCCATCCGCGATAGCGTGAGGTGAAGTTTCTATTTTCCGTCATGCCGACTTTCGTCGGTATGACAAGGTGAGGGGCATGATCCCATGGCGCTGATGCATACGCCCATTTGCGATTTCGGTTGGCAGGCCCCGGGCTTTGATCTGCCGGATGCGGACGGCAAGCGCCATACCCTGCAAACCTTGCGCGGGCCAAATGGCCTGCTCCTCATGTTTATCTGCAATCATTGCCCCTATGTGCTGGCCATTATCGACCGGCTGGTGCGCGAGGCAAAGGCGGTGCAGGGGCTGGGCATGGGCGTGGCGGCGATCATGCCCAATGACTGGTCTGTCTACCCCGCCGATGCGCCGGACAAAATGGCCGCCTTCGCCAAGGAAAACGGCTTTACCTTTCCCTATCTGATTGACAAAGACCAAAGCGTAGCCCGCGCCTATAACACGGTGTGTACGCCAGATTTTTTCGGCTTTGATGCCGGATTAGGTCTGCAATACC
>WFTT01000072.1 GCA_015485335.1 Robiginitomaculum sp. | reverse complement strand
GGTGGCATTGGTTGCGCCGACCCTGCTGGACGCCAGAGAGGTTATGATCGAGGGCGATTCCGGCCTGCGCCGTTGCAGTGCGGCGGACCGAAGGCCGGTGTTTTCGTCTTCGCGGCGGCGTCTGGAATGGCCAAATGGGGCCGTCGCCTATATTTTTTCGTCTGAGGATCCGGATTCTCTGCGTGGGCCACAATTTGAAAGTGCCTGGTGTGATGAGTTCTGCAGTTGGACCCACATAGAAAAAACCAGAGATATGCTGCGCTTTGGCCTGCGGCTGGGAAAATCTCCCCGGATGGTGGTGACCACCACGCCTCGGCCCATAGAGCCATTAAGGCAAATGCTGAGCGACCCTTCGACGGTGACCAGCCGGGCCAAAACCAGCGATAATCGGTTATTGCCGGACAGTTTTGTTCAAGAAGTCGAAAGCCGCTTTGGCGGCACCTTGCTGGGGCGCCAGGAACTGAACGGTGAACTGGTCGAGGATCCGGCCGGGGCACTGTGGAATCGCGACCAGATCGCAGCTATTTTTTGCACCAGTGCGCCTGCATTGCAACGCATTGTGGTTGCCGTGGATCCACCGGCCAGCGTCGGGGCCAAGGCCGCCGAATGCGGCATTATTGTCGCCGGGATGACCCGCCAGGCAGGCTGTGCCCATGCCTGGGTGCTGGCGGATCGCACAGTACAGGGCGTGCGCCCCGAAGCCTGGGCGCGGGCCGCCATGCAGGCCTATGAGGATTTTGCTGCTGATGAGATCGTTGCCGAGGCCAATCAGGGTGGGGAAATGGTGCGCACGGTGTTGGGGCTGGCCAATCCCGATGCGCCGATAAAACTGGTCCATGCCAGCCGGGCAAAACATGTGCGGGCCACGCCGGTGGCCGCCCTTTATGAACAGGGGCGGGTGCACCATTGCGGGCGCTTTGCCCTGTTGGAAGATCAAATGTGCGCCTTTGGCGCCGCCGAGTTTACCGCAACAAACAGCCCCGATCGCGTCGATGCGCTGGTCTGGGCGATCACATCACTTGTGTTGGATTTGAAACACGGGCCGCGCCTGCGGGCCTTGATATGAGGAAACTATGCTTGAATTTCTATCCAGAGGCTTTGCCCGCCCGCCTGAGGAAAAGGCCAGCTCGGCACGCCAGTTGATTGCCTTGAGCTTGCAAGGGCAGGCCGCCTGGACACCGCGAAACTATCTGGCATTGGCGCAAGAAGGGTTCGCTCGAAATGCCATTGTTTATCGGTGTGTGCGCATGATTGCCGAGGCGGCAGCGTCGGTATGCATGCACACAAAAAATCGTGAAATCAATGACTTGCTGCTACACCCCAATGCGGATCAGGACTATGCAGAATTGCTGGAGGCCCATTTTGGCTACCTGCTGCTTTCTGGAAATGGCTATATCGAGGCCGCAATTTTGGATGGCCAACCGCGCGAGCTCTATGCCTTGCGCCCGGATCGCATGAAGGTGGTTCCCGGTGGGAGCGGAGCGCCGGGGGGATGGGAGTATAGCGCCGGTGGTCGCAAGATACGCTTTGCGCGAGATGCTCATACCGATCAAAGCCCGATCCTGCATATGCGCCTGTTTAACCCGGCCAATGATTATTATGGACAAAGCCCGCTGGAGGCCGCCGCCTTTGCGGTGGATATCCATAATGCCGGTGCCAAGTGGAATAAGGCGCTTCTAGATAATGCGGCGCGCCCATCCGGGGCGCTGGTGCTTTCGGCCAGTGCCAGTGAACGGCTAAGCGATGAACAGTTTGAGCGGCTAAAGGCTGAACTGGCCGATGTGCATCAGGGGGCGCAAAATGCGGGGCGTCCTATGCTGCTGGAAGGTGGTCTGGACTGGAAGCCTATGTCCCATGCCCCGGCCGATATGGAGTTTTTGCAATCCCGCCACGCCGCCGCCCGAGAGATCGCTCTGGCCTTTGGTGTACCGCCAATGTTGCTGGGGATTCCGGGTGATAATACATATGCGAACTATCGTGAGGCCAATTTAGCATTCTGGCGACAAACCGTGTTGCCATTAGTGCGAAAAACGGCACGTTCCTTTGAAAGCTGGTTATCCCTATGGATAGGCGGCGACGTTTCCATACAGGTAGATGAAGATAATATTCCGGCGCTTTGCGAAGATGTGGGCGCACGGTGGGAGCGGTTGTCCAAAGCCGATTTTCTTAGCGATGCGGAAAAGCGTGCACTGGCCGGCTTATCCCCACAAGGGGCAAAGGAAACATGATGAGCGATTTTTCATCCGTACCGTCTAGCCGCTTAACCATGGGCAATCATATCAGTCTAGCCCTTGTTTTAACTGTAATTTTGCAAAGCGCAGCGGCGCTTTTATGGGCCGGGGCTGCCGCTGAACGGATCAACCAGTTGGAGCGGCGCACGGCCAATCAGGACGGTATTGCAGAGCGCCTTACCCGCCTGGAAGTACAAGTAGTTCAGGCCCGGGCCTCGTTAAATCGAATAGAAGAACGCCTTAGCCGTAACTGAAGCCCAGATCCGAACTGTACCGTCTATATGAAAGTATTACAGATATGAAGGAAAATGAAGGAATTATCCCTATCGAGGGCTATGCCTCGCTTTTTGACCGACAGGACCTTGCCTTTGATCTGGTCCGGCGAGGGGCCTTTGCCGCCTCTTTGATCAGCAAAGGGGCGCCCGGGGTCCGCATGTTGTTCCAGCATGATGCCAGCGAACCTATCGGGGTCTGGGATTCCATTTTGGAAGATCATCAGGGGCTATGGGTCAAAGGGCGGGTGTTTTCTGATGGTCCTTTGGGGCGCACGGCCGCTGCGTTGGTGCGACGCGGTGCCATTGATGGACTATCAATCGGCTTTAGAACCCGCCGGGCGCGCAAACGTGCACAAGTCCGTGAATTACTCGAAATCGAATTATGGGAGGTGTCCATCGTGACCTTTCCCATGCTGCCACAGGCACGGTTGCGCATTGTCAATGCGCACGACCGTTTTGTGGCGAACCCTGTGGCCGCCTCCCTGGCCAGCTAACCTAACCTCATGAGGAAAATTGTGAAAAAAGAAAACAAGATGGCCCCCGCGCCGTCTTCGAATGGTTATGAGATGAATGAAATTCGCAGTGCCTTCGAAGCCTTCAAAGAGGCCAATGATCAACGCCTGGCCGAAATTGAAAAAAAACAAACCGCAGATGTGCTCAGCATTGAAAAAGTGGACCGTATCGACCAGACCTTGACCGAACAAAAGGCCGCAATGGATCGGTTGAAACTGCAACAACAGCGTCCGGTACTGGATATCAGTGCGGCCAATGTACCCAGCGAAAGCAAACAGGCCTGGGGGCAGTATATGCGCCATGGCGATGTCAGCAAGTTGTTGGAATCAAAGCAACTATCAATTGGCTCTAATCCAGACGGCGGGTTTGTCGCGCCCGATGAAACGGCCCAGCAGATTACGCAATTATTGCAAAATGCTTCGCCTATGCGCCAGATCGCAGAAGTGCGTCAGGTCGGCTCTTCCAACTATAAAAAACCAATCAGTCGTGGTGGCGCGTCGGCGGGCTGGACCGGGGAAACCGCGGCCCGCCCGGAAACTCTAACGCCGACACTGGATCTCATCGCCTTTCCGGCGGCAGAACTCTACGCTATGCCGGCGGCGACCCAAGCTTTGTTGGATGACAGTTTTGCCGACATTGATCAATGGCTGGCTGCCGAAGTGCAGGACGTCTTCGCCGCCCAGGAAACCACCGCCTTTGTCAATGGTGATGGCGTCGGCAAGCCAAAAGGGTTTTTGGCCTATACCAACACCGCCGACGCCACGCAGACCTGGGGCGAAATCGGTTATGTGGCCACCGGTGTAGATGGTGCCTTTGCCAGCACCGATCCGATTGATGCCCTGATTGACCTGATTTATGCACCCAAGGCCGTGTACCGCCCTGGGGCGCGCTTTGTCATGAACCGGCGCACGGTGTCGGCGGTTCGCAAGTTCAAGGACGCCGATGGCAATTATATCTGGCAACCGGCCAGCCTGGCGGGACAGCCCTCTACGCTGCTTGGCTATGCGGTGACCGAGATCGAGGAAATGCCCGACATTGCCGCCGGGGCAAACGCCATCGCCTTTGGTGATTTTCGCCGTGGCTATCTGATTGTAGATCGCGCTGGCGTGCGGGTGGTGCGCGATCCGTATTCCTCCAAACCGTTCGTACTTTTTTATACGACCAAAAAAGTGGGCGGCGGCGTGCAGGACTTTAACGCCATCAAACTTCTGAAATTCGCCGTTAGCTAATCCCCCCTGACGCTATTGGCGGATCGCGGGCAGACCGATGAGGAATTCATGGCCTGCCCGCACCTCTTTTATACCCTTTTTCTAGGAGCTTGCCATGAGTGTGCAAGTGTTGGTTCCCGCGGCGATGGAACCTGTCAGCCTGGCCGAAGCCAAGGTCTTTTTACAACTGGATTCCAGCCATGATGATGCCTTGGTTACAGATCTTATCCGGGCGGCCACCGAAGCCGTAGAACAGACGACAGGGCGGGCATTAATTGCGCGAACCTTGCGTCAAACTCTGAAGGTTTGGCCCAATAAAGGCATTATTGAGCTGGTAACCCGTCCGCTCATTTCAATCGCGCAGATACAGTCCATAGATGCTATGGGGGACGCGACGCTGGTCGATCCCGGTGATTATTATGTGGATGTGAACCGGGCGCGGGTGATTGCCTTGCCTGCCTTTCCCCGACCAGCCTTCATGCACCCGGCCGAAGAAATCCAGATCGACTTTGTGGCGGGATATGGCGTTGATACCAGCTTTATTCCCGCTTCCTTTCGTATGTCCATTTTGCTGATTGTGCGGGATCTTTATGAACACCGGGGCGAAACCGGCGGCGCTTTGCCCTTGCGGGCACAGGCTATGCTGGCCCCCTTTACGGACGTTCGGTTGTGATGACCGCGGTGAAGTTGGGCCAGCGGGTCATGGTGCAACAGCTCGTGACCATCCCCGATGCGGGCGGCGGACAAGCCAGAAACTGGACAGATTTTCGCGAAGTCTGGGGGCAGGTCAGATGGAAATCGGTCAGCCGGGATGTGTCTAATGGCCAAACAGGTCTTGCCCAAAGGGCAATAATCACTCTGCGTTGGGCACCGGATTTCCCTGATCCCATGCGTCTGATCATCGATCAAAAAACACTCAGGGTACTGTCCTGGTTCCGGCGCAAAATTGGGGCCGGTGATTTTATGGAAATTGAGGGGGAGGTTACGTTCTGATGAGCATAAATGCCCAATGGGCTTTGCAAAAGGCGCTGCTCGGCGCGCTGAATGCAGACCCGGCAACCACCGCGATATTTGGCAATCCGCTTAGGGTTTATGATGATGTACCCGAACAGCCGGTGTTTCCCTTTGCCACCTTTGATCGGGCCAGTGTACGGCCCGTCAATGGGGATTGGCCGGGGGCGCTGGAACACCAGATGACCTTGAAGGTCTGGTCACAATATGGCGGCAGACGTGAAGCTCTGGACGGTCTTCATGCCCTGCGTGCGGCCATCAACGCGGCCTCTGTGCCTTTGGATGGGCATCAACTGGTCAATGTTCGCACCATTTTTGCCGACGTATTTCGTATTCGAAACAGTCGCACGTTTGAGGCGATCCTCAACCTTCGTGCGGTCACCGAAGTTTTAATCTAACCTAAAAAGGATCTGCTCATGACGATGCAGCGCGGCAAGGATATCTTGCTTAAACTGGAGGATCCGGCCGGCTCCTCCACCTTTGTCTCTATGGCGGGCTTACGTGCCCGCACCATTTCCCTGAATGCCAAAACCGTTGATACCACTAATGCCGACAGTGTGGGGGCCTGGCGCGAGCTATTGCCTGGCGCGGGGGTAAAATCGCTATCGGTTTCCGGATCGGGCGTGTTTACCGATACGGCGGCGGACGCGGCCATTCGCAGTGTGTTTTTTGCGCAAGAGGCCCGGCGCTGGCAATTGGTCATCCCGGCCTTTGGTATTCTTGATGGCGTGATGCAGATCGCGGCGCTTGAATATGCTGGCGATTTTGATGGTGAGGCGGTTTACAGCCTGACCCTGGCCTCGGCTGGCAATATCAGCTTTACGCCAATATGAGCATGATCAACCGCGCCCGTGGCGAAACTGGCCTTTGCATTAATGGTAAAACCTATGCGCTTTGCCTGACTTTGGGGGCGCTGGCGCAGATTGAAACGGCGCTGGAAACCACCAGCCTGGATGATTTGTCGGCCAGACTGCGCCAATTGCGCGCGGCGGATGTCTTGATGGTGCTGGAAGCCCTGTTGATGGGCGGTGGCAATCCACTAAGCGAAGCCGAATTGCAGGCCGCCAATATTGACCCGGCGCAAACCGCAGCGGCCATTGCACAGGCCTTTTCCGCGGCCATGAAGGATATCTGAGCATGTTGCCATGGCGGCAAATGCTGTTTGCCGCCCAGCGACATTTTGGCATCGCGCCCGCGCCATTCTGGTCCCTGTCGGTACTGGAATGGCGTTGCCTGCATCATCCCCAAAGCGGCCATGCCGATCGGGCTGTATTGGGGGCGCTTATGGCCCAATTTCCAGATCAACAAGAACAGGTAAAAACCGATGGATCCCACTAACCCCTCATCCAATACGGATGCCATTAATCGTGCCGGGGATGCGCTGCAGGCCCTGGCCGATGGACCAGCGCGCCAGGCCGCCGACGCCATTGGTGAAAGTTTTGCCCGGGCCGGGCGGCGTATTTCCTCTGAACT
>WFTT01000071.1 GCA_015485335.1 Robiginitomaculum sp. | reverse complement strand
CCGCCAGCGGCGGCCGGATTTTCAATAAACATGGATTTGACTTCGCTGGGAGCCTCAGCCAGGTCCGCATTGGCCGCGATTTTGCGCAGGGCCCGGATCATTGCATCCGGATTGTGGATCAGGTCCACCGCCCCGGCATCAGCCAGGAATTCCCGTCGGCGCGATAACGCAAAGCGCACCAGAACCGCCAATGCCCAGGACACGGCAATAATGGCAAAGGCGACCAAAATCAGCACCCCCGCATTACCACCCCCACCCCGGCGGCTGCGCCCGGCGCGTCCCATACTGCCATAATACATTCCGCGAAAAATCATTTGGCCGACAAATGAAAAAATCCCGACAAAAATGATGGAGATCACCAGTAGGCGCACATCACGGTTTCGAATATGGGTCAGCTCATGCCCCATCACCGCTTCGATTTCATCTTTTTCCAGCGTATCAATCAGGCCCTGGGTCAGGGTTACCGACATTTTGTTTTCGCTTAACCCACTAGCGTAGGCATTGCGCACCGGTGTATCAATAATGCGCAAAGTCGGCATGGTCAGGCCACGCGAGATACACATATTTTCAAGAAGATTATAAAGTTCGGGGTTTTCCTTGCGGCTGATTTCGCGCGCCCCCGTGGCCGCATCAATAATGCTTTGGTGGAAAAGCCAGGCGAAAACAAACCAGACCCCGGCCCCCAGAAAGGCAAAGGGTAAAATATCAGGCAGTGTGTAGAAGGCCTGTTGCAATGCCAAGTCCAGACGACCGGTGCCGCCCCCCATGGCCAGCAATAAAACACTGATCCCATAAAATAAAATCAACAGCAAAAATGGAAACCCGGCCAACAGGGCAGCGGATCTCCAGTTATTGCTCCAGATTTGTGTGCGCAGGCCAAAGGCGCCCATGTGCGCCCTCCCCGTCGCCTAAAATTTCACCGAGGGAGGGGCATTCACGGCGCTGCGCTCTGAGGCTGCCACTTCGAAAAAGTCCCGCTTTTCAAAGCCAAACTGTTTGGCCATAAGCACTGCCGGGAACTGTTCCTGTGCGGTGTTATATTCGGCCACAGCGTTATTATAAAAGCGCCGCGCCGCAGCAATTTTGTTTTCAATATCGGAAATTTCGGCCTGTAATTGTAAAAAGTTCGTATTGGCTTTCAGATCCGGATAGGCCTCGGACAGGGCAAACAGGCTTTTCAGCGCGCCGGTCAGCATATTTTCAGCCGCCGCCTGATCGGCCACCGTACCCGCATTCATCGCCGCATTACGGGCGTTGATGACGGCTTCCAGTGTGTCTTTCTCGTGCTTGGCATAGCCTTTGACCGTTTCCACCAGATTGGGGATCAGGTCATAGCGTTGCTTTAATTGTACATCGATATCAGACCAAGCCTGATTACCGGTTTGCCTGAGCGCAACCAGTCGGTTGTACATTGCAACCAGATATAGTCCGATAACCAGTAGTACGCCAAAAAATATGAGCATAGAACATCTCCAAAAGGCCTAAGAGGGCAGTCTAGTCTTCATATGGTACAAGGCGCCACTATTTTCTAGGGCTAAACAAGCCTGAGCGCGGAAAGCCACGGGGGGCCATCCGTCCGGCCTGTGCCCGTTTACCCAGCCACTGCCGCCAGTCCTTGCAAACAAAAGAGCGTCCGCCAGGGTCTGTCCAGACCAGCCCATCTTCGGCATTAAAGGTTATGGCATCAGCAAGGCCGCCATCTTTATAGCTTTGTAATTTTACACCCTTGCCACGGTTCATTTCGTTTATCTCGGCCAACGGATAACAGAGCATTTTGCGGTTTTCGCCGATCACCGCAATATGATCACCGGCAATGCGTTTGCACAGAACGGCTTCGGCCGCGCCACTGACGTTCAATACCTGTTTACCACCCTTGGTCAGGGCTATTACCGCTTCTTCGGGCACAATAAAACCATGTCCGGTGGTGGCCGCCACCAACAGTTTGGCCCCCGGTTCATGCACAAGTAGCGCAATCGGTGCATGGCTTTCATCCATATCAATCAGCAAACGGATCGGATCACCATGGCCGCGCCCACCCGGCAGCTTGTCACAAGGCAGCGTGTAGGCTTTGCCATTGGTCGCAAAGAGCACCAGCTTGTCTGTGCTTTGCACCGGCACCACAAAAGCGGCCTTGTCGTCTTCCTTGAACCGAATATCGGCAATATCGGTGCCATGGCCTTTGAGGGCACGAATCCAGCCTTTTTCCGACAAGACAATCGTCAAAGGCTCTTTGATGACCATGGCCTCCAGAACCGCGCTGCGATCTTGGGGGACGGCCTCGGCAAAACTGCTTCGCCGTGCCCCGCCTTCCGTCTTTGGCCCCAACAAGGTCTTTGCTTCTTTAATCTCGCCCAATATGGCCTTCCATTGCGCCTGATCATCGGCCAACAATGTCTTCAAAGTGGCTTGTTCGCCTTGCAAGGCCTCGTCTTCGCGGCGCAATTCCATTTCTTCCAGCTTGCGCAAAGAACGCAGGCGCATGTTCAAAATCGCTTCGGCCTGGGTTTCCGTTAGTGAAAAGGCGCGGATCAGCTCGGCCTTGGGGTGGTCCTCTTCGCGGATGATACGGATCACTTCATCCAGATTGAGAAACGCAATGATATAGCCCGAAAGGACTTCCAGACGCGTAGCAATCTTGCCAAGGCGCGCCCGAGTACGCCGCTGCAGAACTTCGCGGCGATGGTCCAGCCAGGCCTGCAAGGTTTCGCGCAAGGACAAGACCCCGGGCGTACCATCGGCGGCCAACACATTCAGATTCAGCGATATACGTACTTCCAGATCACTGAGCGCAAACAGGGATTCCATAAAAATGTCCGGATCCACCGTGCGGCTGCGCGGTTCTAGGATCAGACGAATGTCTTCGGCGGATTCGTCGCGTACATCGCCCAGCAGAGGCAGTTTTTTGGTTTCGATCAGCATGGCCAGCTTTTCAATCAGCTTGGCCTTTTGCACCTGATAGGGAATTTCAGTGACCACAATCTGCCATTGCCCGCGGGGCAAGTCTTCACGTTCCCATCGTGAACGCAGGCGAAAGCCGCCCCGCCCGGTCCGATAGGCTTCGGCGCGCGACTCTTCTGGTTCAACAATCACCCCGCCGGTTGGAAAATCCGGTCCCGGCACAAATTTCATCAGGGTGTCAATACTGGCCCCGGGGTGCTTGACCAGGTGCGCTGCTGCATCCAGCAATTCGGCCGCATTATGCGGGGGAATTGACGTGGCCATGCCAACGGCAATCCCATTTGAACCATTGGCCAGAAGATTGGGAAACCCGGCGGGCAGCACCACCGGCTCATCATCCTCGCCAGAATAGGTGGCCCGAAAGTCAACGGTATCTTCGTTAATGCCTTCCAGGAGAAGACGGGCAGCAATGGTCAGGCGAGATTCAGTATAGCGCATGGCCGCCGCGCTATCGCCATCCACATTGCCAAAATTGCCCTGACCATCAACCAGGCGATAACGCTGGGCAAAGTCCTGGGCCAGACGAACCAAGGCATCATAAACCGCCTGGTCCCCGTGGGGGTGAAAGCGCCCGATGACATCCCCCACCACGCGCGCGCATTTCTTAAAGCCGGATTCCGGATCCAGCTTCAGCTCGCGCATGGCATAAAGAATGCGCCGGTGAACCGGCTTCAGCCCGTCGCGCACATCCGGCAAAGCGCGCTGGGTAATGGTAGACAGGGAATAGGCCAGATAACGGCTGGACAGCGCATCATCAATAGGTTCTTCCAGAATTAGCCCTTCGGCAGCATTCATCGCCATACCTCGTACCGAATCATGTGTTCAGCGAAGTATATGCCTGTCTGCGCTTATTGAGGAAAGATGTCTCAGGCCACGTTATGCTCAAAATCTGCGTGTCTGTCTGGCCTAGAGTTCCCAGACACTGGCATCGGCCTTTTCAGCAGAAACCGGGGCCTGATGCTTCTGGACAACCACTGGTCTGCTGGGCATGACCTTGGCTGGAGCCGGCTTTGGGGCTGTCTTGGCCTTCAGATAAACCATACGATCATTACGACGCCGCATTTCACGGTCATCATTGTGGACAAATGCCATTTTTTTCAACAACTCTCGTGGCACAACCGGTTTTACCAAAAACTGTGTAGCGCCTTTTTGCATGGCCTCTACCAAGATGTCCCGCGAGCCAAATCCGGTCACAATAATCACCGGTGTGCTGGCGATATGATCGTCACGATGAGTGCGAATTCTATCCAGAAAGACACCGCCATCAGCCGCCGTCATTTTCCAATCGCATAAAACCAGTGTCGGACGCTCTTTTTCAATACCTGTGCAGGCTTGGTCCACCCCCTCATAGGGACGCACAGAATGGCATCCCAAATCACGTAACAGCGCCGCCATCAGTGACCGAATACGTTGAGAATCGTCGATTACGACGACGCTCATCCGCTTTATGACCTGTGATGTGATCACAAAAAATCCCCGTAAATTACTCTGCAAACAAACTAAGGCAAGAAAGTTAAAAGTTCACATACAAAGGAAAATTTCGGAAATTTTCTTATAAAATGTGCCTGAATTTAATAATTTAGCCGGCTGTCGATGCGGCAATTTGAGGCAGGCAGGATAAATGATCAAAATTACGGTTGCGTGTCCTCGACGACTCCGCGCAAAGTCATTTTTCAGAGTCTGGCGTTTGTGAGTTTTATCCACAAAGCCAAATACCAGACAGGGGAGCCACACATGAAAATCAGTCGCCGCTTTACAGATAAAGATGCCGGGCCATACGGCAATATTGCGTTTAAAAAGACCCATAGCGAAATTCGCAATCCTGATGGCACCGCCATTTTCGAAGCGGACGACATCGAAGCCCCCAAAAACTGGAGCCAGGTTGCCATTGACGTCTTGGCGCAAAAATATTTGCGCAAAGCCGGTGTCCCCTCTGAGACCACCCCTGTTGATGAAGACGACATACCTGCCTGGTTGCGGCGGCATGAAGCCACCAAATCAGCAAAATTCGGGGCAGAAACCAGTGTGCGGCAGGTTTTTGACCGGATGGCGGGCACCTGGACCTATTGGGGCTGGAAACTCGGTTATTTTACCGAAGAAGATGACGCCAAAGCCTTTTATGACGAACTTCGCTTTATGCTGGTAAGCCAGATTGCAGCCCCCAATTCCCCACAATGGTTCAATACCGGCCTGCATTGGGCCTATGGCCTCAGCGGCCCGGCCCAGGGGCATCATTATGTTGATCAGAAAACCGGTGAGGCCCTCCTGTCAACCAATGCCTATGAACACCCCCAGCCCCATGCCTGTTTCATCCAGAGTCTGAAAGATGATCTGGTTGGTGAAGGCGGCATTATGGATTTGTGGGCACGGGAAACCCGCATCTTCAAATTTGGATCCGGCTCCGGCACCAATTTTTCCACCCTACGCGGCTCGGGCGAGCCTTTGTCCGGTGGCGGCGTTTCCTCCGGTCTGATGAGCTTTTTGCGCGTTGGTGACCGGGCCGCCGGAGCGGTAAAATCCGGTGGCACCACACGGCGCGCCGCCAAAATGATTATTGTGGATGCTGACCACCCTGATATTGAAGAATTTGTCGACTGGAAGCGCCACGAAGAAGCCAAGGTGGCCGCCCTGGTTACGGGCTCCAAGGTTCTGAAAAAACGCCTCGACGCCATTGTAAAAGCCTGTGTGCAATGTTCTGGCGATGAAGAAGATTGCTTTGATCCAAAGAAAAATGCCGCCCTGTTGCGTGAAATTCGGGCTGCCCGGCGCGATAATGTTCCTGATGGGGCCATTGATCAGGCCTTGCGACTTGCGCGCCTAGGCCTAGACGAACTGGATCTGGCCGAATTTGATGCGGATTGGGATTCAGAGGCCTATCAGACCGTATCGGGGCAAAATGCCAATAATTCTGTGCGGGTTTCCAATGACTTCATGCGGGCCGTTAACGAGGATGGTCAGTGGAATTTGATACAGCGCACCGATGGAAAGGTACACAAGACCATTTCTGCACGCAGTTTATGGCACAAAATCGCCAAGGCCGGCTGGGCCTGTGCCGACCCGGGCATTCAATTCCATGATACTATCAATGCCTGGAACACCTGTGCTGATACAGAAGAAATTCGCGGCTCGAACCCGTGTTCAGAATACATGTTTCTGGATGACACGGCCTGTAATCTGGCCTCGCTCAACCTGAAAAAGTTTCTGGATGATCAAGGCCGTTTCAACACCGACAGCTTTGAACATGCCTGTCGCTTATGGACCATCGTGTTGGAAATCTCGGTGGCCATGGCGCAATACCCATCCAAAACCATTGCCGAACGCTCGCACGAATACCGCACATTGGGCCTGGGCTATGCCAATCTGGGCGGCTTTTTGATGTCCACCGGCCTGGGTTATGATTCTGATGCCGGGCGCGCCACCGCCGCCAGTATCAGCGCCCTGATGACCGGCGTGGCCTATAAGACCTCTGCGGAAATGGCGGCTGAACTAGGCCCCTTCCCGGCCTATAAAAACAATAAAAAATCCATGTTGCGAGTGATTGCCAACCATACCCGGGCGGCCCAGGGGATCAGTGAACTGGACCAGTATGAAGGTCTGGATCTGTCTCCTCTGCCTCTGGTGGCCCAGGCCTGTCCCTTTGAGGCCCTCTCCATTCGGGCACCCCAGGTGTGGGACGAAGCCTTGAAGGCGGGCAAACGCCATGGCTATCGCAATGCCCAGGTCAGTGTCGTCGCCCCCACGGGGACCATTGGTCTGGTCATGGATTGTGACACCACCGGGATTGAGCCGGACTTTGCCCTGGTAAAATTCAAAAAACTGGCCGGTGGCGGTTATTTCAAGATCATCAATCGTTCGGTTCCCGAAGCGCTCGCTGCCCTGGGGTATGACGAGGAACAAAGCGCCGAAATTTGTGCCTATGCCACGGGTCACAGCACGCTGGAAGGCTCTCCCGAGCTTGGCTGGGATGAATTGATGGCCAAAGGCTTTACCGACTTTGAGCGCCAAAAAATTGAAAGCGCGCTAAAAGAAGCCTTTGATTTGCGTTTCGTATTCACGCGCTGGGCCTTGGGGGACGGGTTTTGCCGCGATGCGTTGGGCCTGACCCAGGAACAAATGGATGATCCAGATCTGGACCTGTTGCAGGCCATCGGGTTCACCCCAGAACAAATCAATATTGCCAATATTTATTGCTGTGGGGCCATGACACTGGAAGGTGCCCCACATCTGCAAGACAAGCATTTGCCAGTCTTTGATTGCGCCACGCCGTGTGGCCGGATTGGTTCGCGGTTCTTAAGCGCCCAATCGCACTTGCACATGATGGCAGCTGCCCAACCCTTTATTTCCGGAGCAATTTCCAAAACCATCAATATGCCCATTGACGCCAGCATTGATGATTGCGCCAGCAATTATCACCAGGCCTGGACCTTGGGCCTGAAGGCCGTGGCACTTTACCGCGATGGTTCCAAGCTCTCGCAACCGCTCAGCTCCACCGTCTTTAACGACGAAGATATGGATGCCCTGGAAGATGCCGTCTCGGCAGCCGCCCCCGAGAAAACTCGCATTCTGACCGAACGTATTGTTGAAAAGGTCATTGAACGGGTGGTCGAAGTGCAGGCAAAACGCAAACGCCTGCCGGATCGGCGCAAAGGTTATATTCAAAAATCGACCGTTGGCGGACATAAGGTCTATTTGCACACGGGTGAATTTGATGATGGCTCGCTGGGCGAAATATTCCTCGACATGCACAAGGAAGGGGCCGCCTTTCGCAGCCTGATGAACAATTTTGCCATCGCCATTTCAATCGGCCTGCAATATGGCGTTCCATTGGAAGAATTTGTGGATGCCTATATCTTCACCCGGTTCGAGCCCGCCGGGCCGGTCACCGGCAATGACTCCATTAAAAATGCGACCTCCATTCTGGATTATATTTTCAGGGAACTGGCCGTATCTTATCTGGGTCGTGATGACCTGGCCCATGTGCACCCGGCCACTGGCGCCGATGGGCTTGGCAAAGGGTCATCGGACAACACACAACCTCAAGAAAGCGTTGTATCTGATTATATTTCCAAAGGTTTTGCCCGTGGGCAATTGCCGGAAAATGTGGTTATGCTGGGTACACAGGCGCGTCAAGATCTGGCCTCCGAAGAGCATCAGGAAGGTGAAGAGGCCTATATTCAACCAGGCGATGTGGTTCAGGAAAACGGCAGCACCGGTGGACGAAGCACCAGTTCCCTGCCACCTGGATTCATGCCCGATGTACGTCGCCAGTCCCAGGCTCGCGGCTATACGGGCGATGCCTGTCCGGATTGTGGTCACTTCACATTGGTGCGCAATGGCACCTGCCTGAAATGTGATGTTTGCGGCGCCACAACGGGTTGTTCATAATATCCTTACCCGTTTATGCTGCACTGACGGTCATAATTTATCGGGAACAAGGGTCCGAACTCATGGGCAAAATGCCTGCACTTGTTGTCTTTCTCTGTGCCTTAATCGGCGCAGCGCCGGTTGTGGCCCAAAATGCCAGCCAGATTGAAAAGGTACGTAATGGTGCCAAGGTTTGCCCGCGATGTAATTTGTTTCAGGCCGATTTTTCGTACCTGAACCTGCCCTGGCGAACCCTGAATGGGGCCCGTTTGCGCCAGGCAGACCTTAGCCTCTCGACCATGGATCACACCAATTTTTCAGCAGCCGATCTTTCGGTAGCCAATATGTTTGGTGGCCGCTTCACCCGCGCCAACTTTATCAATGCCAATTTGCGCAAGGCCAATATGGTTGGCGTTTATGCCGGCTATGCGGATTTTACCGGCGCGGACCTGACCGGAGCCTGTCTGTCCGGGGCTAATCTGATTGGCGCCCACATCAGCCAGCAACAGCTGAACAAGGCCTGTGGCGATGACAGCACCATCTTGCCGGATGGCCTGACCATTCCGGCTTGTCGCTAGGGCGGCTAGCCGCGATCGCGCATCAGGCGCCCCTGATCCCGTTTCCAGTCCCGATCCTTGCTGGTATGGCGCTTGTCATGCAGTTTTTTGCCCGTCGCGATAGCGATTTCCATCTTCACCAGCCCGCGCGCATTAAAATATAACTTTAACGGCACCACAGTGCGCCCCTGACGCGTGATCGCCGCCAGGATTTTATCGATCTCGCGGCGATGCATCAGCAAACGACGCGGACGTTTTGGTTCATGGTTTTCCCGGTTTGCTGCCTCGTAAATCGGGATATTGGCATTGACCAGTTCCAACTCGTCCCCGGCAACCGCCACATAGGATTCGGCAATACTGGCCTGGCCTTCGCGCAAGGATTTCACTTCGGTTCCGGTCAGCACAATGCCGGTCTCGAACACCTCATCAAGGTGATAGTCATAACGCGCGCGGCGATTATCGGCGACGACCTTTCGCCCGCTCTCTTTCTTTTTGGTGGCCATTACCCACTCCAGCCTTCCAGCGATTTAAGGGCAGCATGCACCGCCTGGCGGGCGCTTTCACTGGCTTCGGTCATGGGCAGACGCAAGGTCGGCTGGATCATGCCCATTTTCGAAAGTGCATATTTTACCGGGGCTGGATTGGCGTCCGAAAACAAGGCCCGATGCAAGATTTGCAAGGCATCATTAATGGCACAGGCCCTGTTATAATCCTGATTTTGCAGCGCATTTTGCATTTGCGCGCAAAGGCCCGGTGCTACATTCGAGGTTACCGAAATACAACCCTGTCCACCATGGGCGGCAAAGCCCAGCGCTGAAAAATCATCCCCCGACAATTGCACAAAATCGGCCCCGCACCCGGCACGCTGATCGGCAATACGCCCCATATCGGCGGTGGCATCTTTGACCCCGACAATCATTTCCAGTGCCGCCAGACGACTCATGGTTTGCACCGATATGTCCACAACCGAACGACCCGGCACGTTATATAGAATGACCGGAATACCGACCTCGGCAATGGCGGCAAAATGTGCGTATATCCCCTCCTGCGAGGGTTTATTGTAATAGGGTGCAGCCACCAGCACCGCATGGGCGCCCAGGGCCTTTGCCTCTTTGGCCATGGCACAGGATTTGGCCGTAACGCTGGACCCGGCCCCGGCGATCACCGGAATATTGTCACCGGCTTCTTCCAGGCAGATCTCAATGATGCGGCGACGCTCGGAAGCACTCAAAACCGGGGCCTCCCCCGTTGTGCCGCCTGGTACCAGACCATGGGTACCCTGCTCTAATTGCCATTTTACAAAGGCACGAAACCCGGTTTCATCCAGGGATGCCCCGTCAAATGGGGTAACCAGTGCCGTGATAGAGCCGTAAAACATTGCCCGGACCTTTAATGCGCAGCTTCTTCAAGACCTATTGATAATTTTGCGCTAGGATGTCACGAAATGCATCAACAGGGTGAATTGAGCATATAGTATGATCAAACTTCTGCGCATAGTGCCAATTGCGGCCTTCTTGCTTGCAGGAACTGCATTTGCTGCAGAATATGTCCCCTCTGCCAAGCCAGATTTTTCCATCACCAGCCCGCTGAAGGATGGCATTGAGTTTTATAACTTTCGCAATGCCATGCGCGCCGCTTCTAACAATGAATGGGGGGCCGTTCGTGGCTATCGCGCCGGCATTTCCACCCCGGCGGGGCGTAATTTGTTGCTTTGGCGCCTAGCAGTCGAAGACCGAGATGCTGGATTTTTCGAACTAAAAGAGGCTGTGGAAACCCTGAAAGGCTGGCCCCGGCACAACAAAATACGCATTGAAGCCGAGAAAAAAATCGAAGATTCCGGCATGAATCCTGAATTCATCATCAAATATTTTGATCAATGGCCACCACTTACCGGCACGGGAAAGCTGGCTTTTGCCCATGCCCTACAGGCAAAAGGCTTCATTGAGGAAACCAAAGCCCAAATCCGTTCTGCCTGGCACAACAACACGTTGTCAAAAGATGATGAACGTGAATTATTAAAGACTTACGGCAAATACTTAACGAAAAAAGATCATGTCATCCGCGCCGATAAGATGATCTGGGGACGGCATCGCAGTGAGGCCTATCGCATGCTAAGCCGCCTTCATGGGGCGGATAAAGCCCTGGCCACTGCCCGGTACAAGCTGATGCGCAATGCCAAGGGCATTGATGCGGCGGTGCGCCGGGTTCCCAAAGCCTATGAGGGCGATGGGGGCCTGTTATACGAGCGCACGCGCTGGCGTCGTCGCCACGGCCTGGTCGAGGAAGCCACCGAATTTGCCTTGAACCTGCCCGAAGGCTCCTTGAACTCTGTTGCCGCCAAACGCATGTGGTCCGAACGCCATTTACTGGCCCGGCGCGCCCTTAAAGACGGTGACTATGTCACGGCCTATACGCTGGCCGCAGGCCATGGCATGACCAAAGGCGCGCAATTCGCCGATGGTGAATTTCTGGCCGGCTGGTTGGCCTTGCAAAAACTGCAAGACCCGATTTTGGCACTTTCACACTTTACCCGTCTTAAAAACGGGGTTTCCACGCCGGTATCTCTGGCCCGGGCCTATTACTGGATTGGCCGCGCGCACCAGGCCATGGGCGCTACCGAGGCCGCCCAAACCGCTTGGCATAAAGCCTCCAAACATGATTTCACCTATTATGGTCAATTGGCAGCCCAGAAACTGGGGCACAAGATGCTGGATCTGGGCAAAGACCCCCAACCCAGTGCCGCGCAACGGGCTGATTTTGAAAACAACCTGCAAATTCAAGCGTTAAAACTGATTGGACTGAGCGGTCATCGCACCTTGTATCGCACATTTTCCTATCATCTGGACGATATTCTACCCAATGCGGTGGATCATGTGATGCTGTCGGCACTGGCCTTGGAAATGGGACAGAAACGCGCTGCCATGCGAGCGGCCAAGGCGGCGCTTTGGCGCGGCGAGATTTTGCCGGACAGTGCCTGGCCGGTCATCTCCCTGCCGGATGGCCTGCCCGTGGATCGGGCCTTTTTGCTGGCCCTGATGCGTCAGGAAACCGAACTGGACCCCAAAGCCGTCAGCCGTGTGGGCGCACAGGGCCTGATGCAGCTGATGCCGGCCACGGCCCGCCATACCGCCCGCGCCATCGGCCAGCGGTATCGCAAAAGCTGGCTAACCTCGGACCCGGCCTATAATGTTCGTCTGGGCGCAGCCCATTTGCAGGAATTATTAGACGAATTCAACGGCTCCTACATTCTGGCCACGGTTTCTTATAACGCTGGCAAGACCCGCGCGTACCGCTGGATCAAGGAATATGGCGATCCGCGCACAGATGCCGACCCGATAGACTGGGTTGAAAGCATCCCCTTCTCTGAAACCCGCAATTATGTCCAGCGGGTGTTGGAAAATGTACAGGTTTATCGCCATCGTCTGGCCGGCGCCCCCGTCCCCATCAGCATTTGGGATGATTTGCACCGGGGGACCATCAAAAAGTCGGATATGGCCGATACAACCACCTTAGCCGCGGCCGATACAGATTTGGATACTACCATACAGGACAAGGCCGCCCCGGCCATCCCGCCTGTTGCGGACAACCCGGCAACACCTGAGCCGCCACACACAAAACCAGCCCATTTCCCCCATTCAAATTGTGTCATTGTAACCCTGCCCGACATATCGGGGACAAGCGCCTTTTGTCCCCGCGCCCCAAAGCCCATGCCCCAGGGGTAAACCAGGGGTAATAAGCGTAATTTCAGGGGCAATTAAGGGGTAAACTCTTTGCGTTAAGGGGTAAATGTGGGATCATAAACGGGTAGCTAAGGGGTAAGAGATGCCCCTCCTCGACCCTCATATACGCTATGCGGGGGATTTCTCGCTCTCCTTTGGAAGAGGAAAGAGATTATCTCTATACTGGCGCTATGATTTTGGGGGTGTGGATAGCAAAACCTTATCCCACACCGACGCTAGTGGGGTATATTTTCAATAATGTCATAGGCCCCCACCTGCTATTGCCAGGCCTGTCCCGGCAATCCAGAGCGGTCTTAACATCAAACTGGATTACCTGGATAAGTGGGTAATGACAGATAGTGCATATCCATACTCCGAGGCTCGGCTATGACTTATTTTATCGTTAGGCGTTCCAAAGCGCCTTCTTTCAAGGCTTGAACCGTAGCCCGATAACCGGCCTCAACGGCCACATCATAGGCCTTCCAATCGCGCAGCTCGACGTCCTGAACATCGGGCAGCACCAGAACATCAACATTTTCGCTGGGGGCAGACCGGCTGTGGTGCGTGATGGTGGCCGTACGCATAAGAAGGCTGGCAATGGGGGGCGCTTCTTGCAGCCCGTAACGCAAGGCCCAGCCAAAAAATCCCGGAGGATTGATAAAATCATCTACATTCAGGCCTTTCTGGCGGGCCACATCCACCCCGACGGTCAGCCCCCGATGCAGATTAGCCATCACGTCGGCGGGAAAGTTATTGACCACCGCCCCATCCACATGCACATCGCCATTGATCACCACGGGGGGCAATATGCCCGGCAGGGAAATCGATGCCCGCAAGGCGGTACGCAACAGGCCTTCGCGGTGGATACTGGCACAACCATTACCAAGATTGCTGGAAATACAAAAATAGGGAATGGTCAGGTTTTCTATCTGCATTTCCCCGAAAAAGCGCTCCAGTCGGCGATTGACCTTGCGCCCCCGGGTCAGGGCCACCACCGGCAGGGTGTAGTCATTTAACGGGTTGGAATGCACAAAGGCATCACAGATGTTCTTTTCCATAAGATCATCATCCCAGCCCAGCGCCAGCCCGGCAGCGACGATCGCCCCCATGGAAGTCCCCCCGGTAAAATCGATGGGAATACCGGCTTCGCGCAGCGCCCGTATGGCACCGACATGGGCATAGGATCGCGCCCCGCCCCCCGACAGCACCAGTCCGATCGAACGCCCGGCCGCCGTGCGGGCAATGCGGGCAACATCAGCCTTGGAGCCCTGATTCCAGTGAAACACTCGTTCCGCATTGGCCGCCCGTTTCCAGTCACAGCCATCGGAAACCACCCGTTCGCCCTGATTATGCAATAACAGAACATCCACCAGGCGAAACATGCGTGCCGGCGAGCGGTCCGGCGGTAATAAGGGTTCAGAGGGTCGTGCATCGGGGCGGGCCAAAATCCACAACCGATCGGCCTGGCGCAGACACAGCCGAAACCAGTGCGTATCGGCAACCGGAGCATGTAGCAGCACTACATCATGGGAGCGTTCCAGCTCGTCAAACCATTCGCTGTCGCTGTCCTCTCCTTCGGGACCGACAATGACCGAGCTACGCCCCAGCTTGCTGAGCGCCTCGGACAGCATACGCGCCACATATTCGCAATTTATGGTTGGCGAGGTAGCCAGAAGAGCAAACACTTTGGGTTCACTGCTGCATCCACAGCCCTCACGGCGATTGATGCGCATGCGCAAAACCATCATTTGTGCCAGCGAGCGCATCAGGGTGGGAAACCGCTTGATCAGTTTTTCAAAGGCTTCACGCGGCAAACGGATAATCTCTGAATCGCGCATGGCGAAAATCGCCGAAGAATGCGGCGCCCCGCCCAGAAAGGCCATTTCCCCCACCGGTTCACCCGCGCGGATATGACCGATAAAATCCATCGCTCCGTCTTCGCCAGTGCTAAAGGCACCCAACACACCAGAGCGTAAAAAATAGATACTGTCCGCAGGATCCCCCGGTTTGAACAAAGCCCGCCCACCGGGCAGAGAAAACCATTCCACCTTTTTAGCCGCCGCCTTGAGCGCCCCTTTGGGCGCATCGGCAAGGATACTGATCCCTGCCAGATCGTCGGCAGTTAATATGGCACTGGATTGCGGCATTTGGGATCCGATCAGATATCAATCTGCGATTTCATCACTGGCTTTATATCATAAAATACGAACCAGGGTCAGCCTGCCCTCATTGGCTTAGGCCGATTTATTGGTGGAGGTCAGGTCAGAAAATTCAGCCATCTTGCCTTCGGCCCGGGCGGTAACCGCCTTGATAATATCGGCCGGTTTGAACACCCCGGCCTGTACGGCGCGCATATATCGCAGGCTTTCAGCCACCCCGTGATCACGGGCATGATTAATGCAATCCTTGGAGGCGGCAATGGCGATGGGGGGCTTTTGCGCAATTTGCGCCGCCATCTCGTCGGCCATGGTCAACACCGTCGCATGATCATCGCCCAGGGCATTAACAAAGCCCAGGGCATGGGCGCGCTCAGCATCCAGAGTGCTGCCGGTATAGGCCAGTTCACGCACCACCCCCAGCGGCAGAACTTTGGGCAGCCGTTGCAAGGTGCCCACATCGGCCATCATGCCCACATTGATCTCTTCGATACGAAAATAGGCATCCCGCGTGGCAAGGCGAATATCACAGGCGCTGGTCATATCCACCCCGGCGCCGATACAGCAGCCCTGAATGGCGGCGATCACCGGGAAGCGCGCCGCCTCCAGCGCATCAAAGCCGCTCTGCATGCGTTGCAAAATATGGGTAAAGGCCTCACGTGCCTCAGCATCATCGGTCGAGCCGTTCATGCCGACAAACATGCCAAGATCAATCCCGGCGCAAAAATGTGGTCCTTCGGCATCCAGAATCAGCACCCGGGTTTTGCCCGCCGCCGACAGGTCCGCAATACACCCCGGCAGATCGCGCCAATAGGCCGCGTTCAGGGCATTGCGCTTTAGCGGGCGGGTCAAGGTCAGGCGGGCAATCGGCCCTTTGTGGGTAAGGCGATACGGCGTGTCACTCATTTGGCTCTCCAATGGCAATGCATTCTTGTCTTACTTAAGCATGGCACAAAGATTGAGCAAATGCGCCGTACCTGCTTTAAGGACATGGCAGTGAGTCCTGCGCACAAGGAAACCATCATGAGCACCCTGAATTCCAACATTGATACCAACAGCAAAGACTTTGCGGCCAACGCCAAGGCCATGGATGCCTTGGTGGACACGCTGAATACCCAGACCGCCAAGGCTGCGCTGGGCGGGCCAGAGCGATCCCGCGAACGCCATGTGGGCCGTGGCAAACTGTTACCGCGCCAGCGGGTTGAACATTTGCTGGACCCCGGCACGCCGTTTCTCGAGCTATCCGCGCTGGCCGCCCACGATATGTATGGCGGCGGCATAAACGGCGCCGGGCTGATTGCCGGCATAGGCCGGGTGATGGGCCGCGAAGTGATGGTGTTGGCCAATGATGCCACGGTTAAGGGCGGCACCTATTTTCCCATGACGGTGAAAAAGCATTTACGGGCGCAGGAGATCGCGTTGGAAAACCACTTGCCGTGCATTTACCTGGTGGATTCGGGCGGGGCCAACCTGCCCCATCAGGCCGAGGTATTTCCCGACCGAGATCATTTTGGCCGTATTTTCTATAATCAGGCCATCATGTCTTCCAAGGGCATTGCCCAGATTGCCGTGGTGATGGGCTCATGCACCGCGGGCGGGGCCTATGTACCGGCCATGTCGGATGAAACCATTATTGTGCGCAAGCAAGGCACCATCTTTCTGGCCGGGCCGCCTTTGGTGAAAGCCGCCACCGGCGAGATTATTTCCGCCGAAGATCTGGGCGGGGCCGATGTCCATGCACGCCAATCCGGCGTGGTGGATCATTATGCCAATGATGATGAACACGCGCTGTTTCTCGCCCGCCGCATTGTGCAAAATCTGGATGCGCCGCGCACTGGCGAAGCCCCGACCACAGCAAAAGAACCATTGTTTGACCCACAGGAACTAAACGGCGTCATCCCGCGCGATGTACGCGCCCCCTATGATGTGCACGAGGTCATCGCCCGCCTGGTCGATGGCAGCGAATTTGACGAGTTCAAAAAACTTTACGGTGAAACCCTGGTCACCGGCTTTGCGCGTATTTACGGCCAGCGGGTGGGCATTATTGCCAATAATGGCATCTTGTTCTCCGAATCCGCACAAAAGGCAGCGCATTTTATCGAGCTGTGCTGCGCCCGGAATATCCCACTGGTGTTCTTGCAAAACATTTCCGGCTTTATGGTCGGCGGCAAATACGAGGCCGGCGGCATTGCCAAGGACGGGGCCAAAATGGTGATGGCGGTGGCCTGTGCCAAGGTGCCAAAATTTACCGTGGTGATTGGCGGCTCTTATGGGGCCGGCAATTACGGCATGTGCGGGCGGGCCTATTCCCCGCGTTTCCTCTTTATGTGGCCCAATGCGCGCATTTCGGTGATGGGCGGTGAACAGGCCGCCAGCGTACTTTCCACCGTTAAGCGCGATGCCATGGAGGCCCGCGGCGAAACCTGGAGCCAAAAGGACGAAGACGCCTTTACCGCCCCCATTCGCGAGAAATACGAGCAAGAAGGCTCGCCCTATTACTCCACCGCGCGGCTTTGGGATGATGGCATTATCGCGCCTGCCGACACTCGCCGGGTGCTGGGCCTGGCCCTTAGCGCCAGTCAAAACGCCCCCACGGAGAAAACAGAGTTTGGGGTGTTTCGGATGTAGCATCTAATGCATTTGTAACCTGCAATCAGAAACAAGATCCGCTAGAAGATACACATAACTTTATAAGGAATCGGGACATGCGTTTTATTGGGTTGGTGATCAGTGCCGCACTGGCATTATCGGGCTGTACAACGGTTTTTGGAAATAATACTGGCCCGGCGGCGCCGATTGAAACCGCCCAGGCCCCCTCCTGTCTCTTATACACATCT
>WFTT01000070.1 GCA_015485335.1 Robiginitomaculum sp. | reverse complement strand
GCACACCTTCATGCGTGCGCTGATGCGCTCTCATGCGCGGCTCAGCTATACCCAGGCCCAAAATGCCATTGATGGCAAAGCGGACGAGACCGCCGCCCCGGTGCTGGAGGATGTGCTCAAGCCCCTTTGGGCAGCCTATGGGGCGCTGAAAATTGCCCGGGCCAAGCGCAGCCCCCTGGAAATTGAAAGCACTGAGCGCAAAATCCGGGTTAGTGAGCAGGGCAAGATTGCCTCGATCACCAAACAGGAACGTTTTGACGCCCATCGCCTGATCGAAGAATTTATGGTCGCGGCCAATGTTTGCGCCGCTGAAACGCTGGAGCGCAAGACCTGCCCGCTGATTTACCGGGTGCATGATGCCCCCAGCGCCGAAAAACTGCACGCACTTTCAGACTTTTTGCGCACGATCGACATTAAATGGGCCAAGGGAGAACGCGCCACCACCAAGCGTTTCAATACCCTGATCCGCAAAACCAGAGACGGCAAATATGCCGAAATTGTCAACGAAATGGTACTGCGAACGCAAATGCAGGCCATTTATGATACTCAGAACATTGGCCATTTTGGCCTTAACCTGAACCATTACGCCCATTTCACCTCGCCCATTCGTCGCTATGCGGATCTGACCGTACACCGGGCGCTGATCCGCGCCTGCAAGCTGGGCGATGATGGCGCCACAGATCGTGAGCAAAGCCAGTTAAAATCCATTGCCGAGGACATAACCGGGCACGAGCGGCGCGCCATGGCCGCCGAGCGCGATGCCACCGGGCGCTATATCGCCAGCTATTTATCCGAGCATGTGGGCAATGCCTTTGCCGCACGGATTTCCGGCGTTACCCGTTTTGGTCTCTTCCTGCGTCTGGACGAAACCGGCGCCGACGGCTTTGTGCCGATCCGCCAATTGGGCCGCGAATTTTTTGTCCACGACGAAAAGGCCCACGCCCTGGTTGGCCGTGAAACCGGCGGGCGTTATACATTGGGCCAGGCGGTCAAGGCCGAACTGATGGAGGCCACCCCCTTAACCGGCGGTCTGCTTTTTGAAATGCTGACCCCGCCGGTTCCCGGTCCACGGCCCGGCAAATCGGCGCGCACACACCGGGATAAACACAGCAAATCGGCCAAACACCGGCGCAAGAGGCGAAATTGAGCAGTAACCAAGAATTCAAACGCGATACTGATCCTGCCGATGCCCCCCGTACCGGCCGGGCCGTACGCCCCAAACTGTCGGCGACCCTGATCTTGCTGCGCGGCGATCCGCAAAACCCACAAGTCTTGATGGGCAAACGGGCCGCCGGGCACGGCTTTATGCCCTCAAAAACGGTATTTCCCGGTGGAAAGGCCGAACGCAGCGACGCCTTTGCCCCGGTAGCCAGGCCTTTGCCCCGGCCCACCGAACAAGTGCTGACCCGCCATCTTCCCCCCAGACGCGCTTTGGCCGCCGGGGCCGCCGCCATCCGCGAAACCTTTGAAGAAACTGGCTTGTTGCTGGCCCGCCCCCTAGATAGACCGCACAAGGGCAAAGGCCCCAAGGGATGGGAAGGTTTTACTTCCCGCAATCTGGGGGCCGATATGGGGGCGTTGAGCCTGACCGGGCGCGCCATCACCCCACCATATCATCCAAAACGCTTTGATGCCTGGTTTTTCATGGCCCGCGCCGATGATCTGATCGACCTGCCCGAATGCGTCGCCAGCAGCGAACTGGAAGATCTGGCCTGGTATTCCCTGCCCCAAACCAAGGCGCTGGACCTGCCCACCATCACCAGCATTATCCTGGACGAAGTGCAAAAACGCCTTATCGATCCATCACGCCCCATCCCGTTTTACAGCATGCGAAATGGCAATCACCAGCGCCATTGGCTGTAACCAATCCCCTTATAAATGACACCATTTTACACCCTTGATCAGAGGTGGGGACAACCCCGGTTTATCCCCGCGATTTCAGGGGAAATCAGGGGTAAATGAGGGACATTTCAGGGTCTGTTTTGCAAACTTTAGGGGCCATTAAGGGGTAGAGACGGTCATGCGCAGGGGTAAGAGGTGACCCTTTTTGACCCTGGGGTTTGCTATCCTCGGCGGAACGCCCTCTCCCTGGGGAGAGGGCCGGGGTGAGGGGATAGTGAAGCAATGATAGTGCACTTTCTTTAAGTCCATG
>WFTT01000069.1 GCA_015485335.1 Robiginitomaculum sp. | reverse complement strand
TAGCCGATCAGCGCCGCCACCGCCGATCCGGTTCCCGGGTCCTCGCCCCCGGAGAGGTCCGGCTCAAACATGCGGGCTTCAAAATCGACGTCTTTTACCTCCGGCGTTGGCACGAACACATAAACCGAAGCCTGGTTCTGGCCATAAGTGTCACCCCAGCCGCGCCGTTCCAGCACAATCCGCTCCAACGAGCGTTCATCACGCACCGGCACGATGGTATATTCCAGCCCGGCGGAAAATCTTTGCGGCTGGAAAGCCCCGTAACCGATTTCCTCCTCTTTCAGCCCAAGAGTGGACGCAATTTCTGAATTGGCCGGTGCCGAGCCGGTTTCAACCGGCAATCCGGGCAAATTAAAGCGGGCAAAACCGGTCTTTTTGTTAATCCTGTCGATGATGCAGGTGACCAGACCGATTTTTTCCTCCAGCCGGACCGCGTTCACCCGCTGGCGCAACCCCAGCATCACAGCAGCGCCAATGGTGGGGTGCCCGGCAAAAGGCAGTTCAGCACCGGGGGTGAAAATTCTGACCGACGCCGTATGAGCCGCCGATTCAGGCGCACACAAAAAGACTGTTTCGGACAGGTTGAGTTCCCGGGCGATCCTTTGCATCTGCCCATCGCGCAAATGATCGGCCTTTGCCACCAACGCCAGTGGATTTCCCGCCAGCGGTGTGTCGGTAAAAACATCCATCAGGTAGTAATCAACTTGCATGAAGGGGCGCGCCAGCTCTGGTCAGGACCGTTTGGACGCGAAGGTTCCAAGGAGTCGCTGCTTCTGTCAACCACAAGGAAAAACCCTGGAGGCATGGAGACCTCGCCTCCATGCCAGATTTTGGCGAGCTCCGACGCGAGCCGCCGCTTATGCGGCGCGCCCGCGCAGGCCCGAGCGCAGCGGGGAAACGCCGCGAGCGAAAACAGACACTCTCTAGTTCTTGGCTTTATCCACCAATGCGCCCGCCTTGATCCAAGGCATCATGTCGCGCAGTTTTTCGCCCACTTCCTCGATCTGATGGCTGTCATTATTGCGCCGGATGGCCTTGAAGCGCGAAGCGCCTGCCTTATATTCCTGCATCCATTCGGAGGTAAATTTACCCGACTGGATATCTTCGAGCACCCGCTTCATTTCGGCCTTGGTTTCCGATGTGATGATGCGAGGCCCCGAAACATATTCCCCCCATTCGGCGGTGTTGGAGATCGAATAGTTCATGTTGGCGATGCCGCCCTGATAGATCAGATCAACGATCAGCTTGACCTCGTCCAGACATTCAAAATAGGCCATTTCCGGGGCATAACCGGCCTCGACCAGGGTTTCAAACCCGGCACGGATCAATTCGACCAACCCGCCGCACAGCACCACCTGCTCGCCAAACAGATCGGTCTCGCATTCTTCCTTGAAGGTGGTTTCGATGATGCCCGAGCGCCCCCCGCCAACACCGGACGCATAGGCCAGCCCCAGATCATGGGCATTGCCCGATGCGTCATGATGCACCGCGATCAGACAGGGCACGCCGCCCCCGCCCTCATATTCCCCGCGCACCGTGTGGCCCGGCCCTTTTGGCGCCACCATCAACACGTCGATGGTATCCTTGGGTTCGATCAATCCGTAGTGCACGTTCAACCCGTGGGCAAAGGCAATGGCCGCGCCGTCGCGGATATTGGGGGCGATATCATCGCGGTAGATATCCGCCTGCAATTCGTCCGGGGTCGCCATCATCATCAGGTCGGCCCAGGTGGCAACCTCGGCAACACTCATCACCTTGAGGCCGTCGGCGAGCACTTTTTCGGCCGTTGCCGAACCGGCCTTCAGGCCAATGGCGATATTGGTGACGCCGCTGTCACGCAGGTTGAGGGCGTGGGCCCGCCCTTGGGAGCCATAACCGATAATGGCCACGTTTTTTGATTTAAGCAGATTGAGGTCGGCATCCCGATCGTAATAAACACGCATGGTTTTCTCCTGTAATATGCGTTTAGGGGTCTGGCGATGTATCGCCGGATGGAAATGCCCCGAATAGGGCAATAAATTGTTCGGTGGCACGAGCAGCATCGGTGTTGATCTGGCCGGGACTGGTCGCTTCGGCATCTCCCAGCAGCAGGCGGATTTGCGTGTCACGCACCAACAGCCCGAAAAAACTCCGAAACGCCTCCTCACTATTCTCAAAGTTCAGCAGGCCCGCTGCCCGGCCCGCCTCAAGAACGGGTTTCAGGCGCCGCCCCATGGCAAAACGCCCATTGTGCAACACGATGTTGCCCAGCTGTGAGTGGTCCGAACCGGCATGGGAAATTGCCACCCTGTTAAGGGCTACGGATATTTCACCGGTCAGCACCCCAAGCAGGCTCTGGCCAAAATTCTCAATGCTGCGGCGCAATCCTTGAGCGTCCAGTCGTGTTGGGTCGATTTCGGGAATTCCAACTTTTGAGGCCTGCCATTTGACGATCGCTGTCAACAGCCCTTGCCGGTCGCCAAACCAGTTATAGAGAGTTTCCTTGGAGCATTTTGCCTGCCGCGCCACCGCACTCATGGTCAGGGCATCGCCAGCGGACACCAGCAAGCCAAGCGCGGCGTCCAGCACCTCCCCCTGACGCGGGGTCGGCTCAAAATCAACAAGTGTGGCTGGCACTGATTGTTCCTGACGCTTTGGAGTTTGAGCACGGTGTTCGACCATTTCAAGCCGTACCGTAACGTACGGTACGGCTCATGACAACCAAATTTTCTTCACAGCGGAAGAAGCGATTCCAAGTCAAAAAGACACCCCGAACAGCACAGATAAGGCCGGCCACATCTCATAAGACGTGACCTGCCTTGCCTCGACCCTGATCATATTGGGGGAAATATGCCCCCCGGGGTTCAGTAGCTGGCGTAAACGCTGGTCGTGCCATTGGCCTCGAACAATATCACGTCAAAGGGTTCGGGGGTGCCCCCCATTCCCGGCGCACCCATGGGCATGCCGGCAACGGCAATGCCCCGTGCCTCGGAGCCTTCGGCCAGAAAACGCTCAACCTCGACCACCGGCACATGCCCTTCAATGACATAGCCATCGACCATCGCCGTATGACAGGCCTGCAACGCATCGGGCACACCGGCCATTTTCTTGATGGCGCTGATATCGTCCATGTCATTGATGATCATGGTGTGGCCAGCAGACTGCATTTCCTCGACCCAGCCCTCGCAGCACCCGCACCAGGGAGATTTGTAAACGCTGAACTCGGCGCTTTGTGCCGGACCCGCCAGTGACGCCCCCGCCATCCCCAATGCCAGAACAACAGAAACTGCCAGTGCCCGGCTCGTTGCCGTTTTCCTTGTGTTTTCAGCCACGTTCATCGTCAAACTCCGTTTCGGGTTATAATGATATCCAGCTCCAGACGGCGCATCCAGAGATCAGCCTGCCCCAGACCCACCCACCGCGCCTTGATATTTATCAATTCTTTCCGGAAATTGGGAATTTTTGCGGGCGGCAAGCCGTGACATTTCGCCGCCCGGCACAAAATATCCGCCAAACCCAAGCAAAACCTGCATTTTTTCCAGATAGTCAATCCAGGCGCGGCGCCCTGGTTTAACCAAACTGACCACGGTCAGGGGTTTGCGGTTCTCAAATCGTTTGTCGATTTTGACATACCCCGCTTCTTCAAGCTTTTGCAGATGGCTCGACAAATTGCCATCCGTGGCGCCGGTTTTCTCGCAAAGGGTGGTAAAGCTGGCCGACCCGGCGCTCGCCAGATAAGCCATTACCCCCAGCCGCAACTTGCCGTGGATCACCGGGTCCAGATCATCGGTTCCAAAAGCGTTCATCCGCCGGCCCATTTTTTGCGCCACCACCGGCAGAACCGTAATCAGCAATATGGAGAACGCCGCTAGCAGATAAAGGGTCGCCGTTAGCAAGAACAGGAACATGATCAGCGCCAGCCCGAAACTGATTACCGCGGTAATGCCACTGATCCGGTTGCCCGCCAGCAGGCCGATGACGCCAAACGCAATCCCCTAACAAACAAAGGCCACCGGCAGGATGGTGTTGAATATCCAATAGGGTGCGCCATAGGCCGACACCGCAAAAGCTACACCAATGACAAAGATGAATATGCCCGCTCCCATCATCATCCATGCCGCCCCTCTTCGGCCAGTTGCTTCATCCAGACGATATCGTCCCTCAGCCTTGCATCACTCATTTTTTCACTCCAAAGTACTTTGCACTTCAAAGTCGATTGGTCTTTTGATACCCATAGCCAATCCCCTCACCAAAAAACATCAAAGCTGCTGACGGCCAAAACACGAAACTGAAAATCTGGCCCCTCCCACTGGTTGCACCCCTTGAATGCCTGGCAAAACTTGTGGTTGCCAAGGCAAAGCGGACGCCCTATTTGGGGTGTCAGTTGAATATGTCAGCGTTCCCAGGAGAGAGCGAAATGGCCAGCACAGCGGAAAAAATTCGCGCCTACAATGGCCCCGCCTTTTTGTCCCGAGGCTTCAGGCCATTTTTCCTTGGCGCCGCAATATTTGCCGGACTGGCCATGCCATTGTGGTCACTGATGCTGGCCTTTGACATTGCCCTGCCCGGACAATTGGCGGGACGGGAATGGCACCTGCACGAAATGCTGTTTGGCTATATGGGGGCGATCATGGCCGGGTTTTTGCTCACCGCGGTGCCCAACTGGACCGGGCGCCTGCCGGTGCTGGGCCTGCCACTGGCGGCCCTGTTTTCCCTGTGGGGCGCCGGGCGCATCGCCATGCTTTTCTGGCAGTTTACCCCAGTTTTATCCGCAATTCTGGATGGTGCTTTTCTTGCCCTGTTCGCCGCCCTGCTGGTGCGTGAAATCTGGGCTGGCAACAACCGGAAGAACCTGCCCGTCGCCGGGATCGTCTCCCTGTTTGCAGCTTCCAACATCGCCTTTGATGTTCTATGGCTCACCGGCGCATCCACCGACCTCACCGAGCGTTTGGCGCTGGGGCTGGTCGCCATGCTGCTCTCACTGATCGGGGGGCGCATAACGCCAAGTTTCACCCGCAACTGGATGGCCAAAAACAAGCTTTCTCCCCTGCCCGCCCCCATGGACACGCTTGACCACGCAGCCATGGCCATCGGGGTTATAGCAATCCTGTTCTGGATATTCCTGCCCCAAAGCCAAATTACCGGGGCCGTATTTGTGCTGGCTGCGTTGGCTTATCTGGCGCGCCTGTCACGTTGGCGCGGATGGAGGGCTTTTGGCGAACCTCTGGTGCTGATTTTGCACATTGGTTATTTGTGGCTGCCGGTCTGGTTTATACTGATGGCGCTGCAAATTTGGGATGCCAGCCTCATTGATACCGCTTCGGCCCTGCACGCCCTTTCAGCCGGCGCCATCGGCACCATGACCATGGCCGTGGCCACCCGCGCCACCCTTGGCCATTCCGGCCAACCGCTCAGCGCCAGACCCGCCACCACCTTGATCTATGTTCTGGTGATCAGCGGCGCGCTGTTGCGCATTATTGCCAACTGGCTGCCCTTTGATTTTTTCATGACCACGAGCATTGCCGGCACATTGTGGGCGGCGGGCATGATCGTGTTCGTCTTTGCCTTTGGACCGCTATTGCTGGGGCGGCGCAAGAACTCCTGACCGCGCGCTACCAGTCGATTCCGGCAGCGCTGAGGGAAAAGCTTTGCGCCAAGGCGCCCAAATCGCTGGCGCTCCCCGCACTACGCACCGCCAGATCAATGCGCCGGGCAGCGTTATACCCCTGCGCCGCCTCCGGGGAAGGCGCTGCGCCATATTGGGCTTCAAAGGCGGAAACAAACCGGCCGACACCGGGCAAACCGGCTTCCAGGACAACTGTTTCTCCGGGCATGAGCAAAGCAGCATTTTGGCCCGCCAGCACCTCTTGAGGCAACAACTG
>WFTT01000068.1 GCA_015485335.1 Robiginitomaculum sp. | reverse complement strand
GTCTTTGACCACCCCCCGCACCAATTGGCGCGTGGTGCAGCCCTCAACATCATGATCCACATGCGTGGTTTGGTCGCCATGACGGTCATCATCCAGCAGATAGGCCCCGTTCAGGCGCGCTTTTGCCCCTATACCCTGATAGGAGAGCCGAGTTTCCAAGCGCGACAGGCGCGCCCCAATGCCCAAAGTAAACTGCGAGAGCTGCGCCGCCTCCCCAAGCCTCATGCGGGCGCTGATCACCTGCACCGCACTGGCATCGCCGTTCTGATATACGAGGCGGTTTAAATGCGCCCCTTTGTCCAGATCATAGCCAAGCGCCACATTGGCAAAGCCGCCTTCGCAGACATGGTCTTCGATAATGGTGGCGGTGCAACCGGGCGCCAAGGAAACGGCAATGCTGATCGGTCCCTGCCCGGTCATACGTAGGCATAGCGGCGCGGATAAGGACGCACGGATCCGCAAGGCATAATGGTTCTGCGCCAAGGTATTGGCCAAGGCCGCCATGGGCAAGGCTTCATCAAATTCGGCTTTGCTAGTTTCGCCAAATTCAACCCCTTCCGGCAGATCAGGGCCATCTTGCAAAACCCCATCCACAAAGCGGAGCATTATTACACCGTCCGGCAAAGCCAGCGACGTCAATGCTGCGCCCGTGGGTTCAGGCGTTTTAGCTAGCGCCGCGCGAATATCGCTCCACTTCCAAGCCTCCATGCGCCGGTGCGGCAGGGCCTCTGGCGCAGGCATTTGTGCGCTCATGCTCACGCGGCGGCTCCCTCATAGGCGTCATAGCCTTCGGCTTCGAGTTTTAGGGCCAGTTCCGGCCCACCACTATCGACGATTTTCCCGCCGGCCATCACATGCACCACATCGGGTTTAATGTAATCCAGCAGGCGCTGATAATGGGTGATAACCAGCATGGAGCGGTTGGGCGCGCGCAGGGCATTCACGCCCTCGGCCACGACTTTTAGCGCATCAATATCCAGACCGGAATCCGTTTCATCCAAAATGGCAAAGCGCGGCTCCAGCACCGCCATTTGCAGAATTTCCATGCGCTTTTTCTCGCCGCCGGAAAAGCCGACATTCAGTGGGCGCTTCAGCATATCAGCTTTGACTTTGAGCAATTTTGCCTTTTCGCGGGCCAGTTTCAAAAAGTCCGGGGCGGCCAGTTCTTCCTCGCCGCGCCGTTTGCGCTGTGCGTTCAGACTGGCCCGCAAAAATGTCATGGCCGGCACGCCCGGAATTTCCACCGGATACTGAAACGACAAAAAGATGCCCTTGGCGGCGCGTTCTTCTGGCTCAAGGGATAATAAATCCTCGCCCTCAAATGTGGCGCTGCCACCTTTGACGTCATAACCATCACGCCCGGTCAGCACATTAGCCAAAGTGGACTTGCCGGTGCCGTTTGGCCCCATAATGGCATGCACTTCCCCGGCGGGAATGCTCAGGGATAACCCCTTGAGGATGTCGCCCTTAACGCCTTCAACGCCAACAACAAGGTCTTTAATTTCAATCATCATTTTATACCAATTCCGCGTCTTCTATATTCAGGACAGGTTTTGTTTTATCGGTCATTCGCATATCTTCAATCGTCATGCCGACGAAAGTCGGCATCCAGTTGTGAGGTGAATACAGCACCCACTTGAATGGCTTTAAAGTCGTTCTGGATACCGGCTTTCGCCGGTATGACGGCCTGTGTTCTTTTACAGAACCCCATCACCCGACACTCCCTTCCAGGCTGACCTTCACCAAGGCTTGCGCCTCAACGGCGAATTCCATGGGCAGTTTTTGCAACACATCGCGGGCAAAGCCATTGACCAGAAGGGCCGTGGCCTCTTCGGCGTCCAGGCCGCGCTGGCGACAGTAAAAAAGCTGTTCTTCTGATAATTTGGTGGTGGTCGCCTCGTGTTCCAACTGCGCGTCCGGGGTTTTCACCTCGATATAGGGCACGGTATGCGCGCCGCAATCGGCCCCGACCAGCAAGCTGTCGCATTGGGTGAAATTGCGCGCGCCCGTTGCCTTTTGATGCACGCTAACCAGGCCGCGATAAGTATTGTTCGAGCGGCCCGCCGAAATGCCCTTTGATATAATGCGCGAGCGGGTATTTTTGCCCAAATGGATCATTTTGGTGCCGGTATCGGCCTGTTGCGCGCCATTGGTGATGGCGACCGAGTAAAATTCGCCCTGGCTTTCATCGCCACGCAAAATGCAGGACGGGTATTTCCAGGTAATCGAGGAGCCGGTTTCAACCTGCGTCCAGGAGACGCGGGCGCGCGCCTCGCGACAATCGGCGCGCTTGGTAACAAAATTATACACCCCGCCCTGGCCATCTTCGTCGCCGGGCCACCAGTTTTGCACGGTGGAATATTTAATCTCGGCATCTTTCAGGATGACCAATTCCACCACGGCGGCATGAAGCTGGTTTTCCTCGCGCATGGGCGCGGTGCAGCCTTCCAGATAGGACACATAACTGCCCTCATCTGCGATGATCAGCGTGCGTTCAAACTGGCCAGTGCTTTGCGCATTCATGCGAAAATAGGTGGATAGCTCCATCGGGCAGCGCACGCCTTTGGGGATATAAACAAACGTGCCGTCCGAAAAAACGGCGGTGTTCAGCGTGGCAAAGAAATTATCCGATGGCGGTACCACGCTGCCCAGATATTTACGCACCAGTTCCGGGTGATCGTGTACCGCCTCAGAAAAGGAACAAAAAATCACCCCGGATTTGGCCAGTTCAGCGCGAAACGTGGTGGCCACGGAAACCGAATCAAACACCGCATCCACGGCGACCTTGGCCGCACCCTCAACGCCCAACAGCACTTCTTGCTCCCGAATGGGAATGCCTAGTTTTTCATAGGTCGCCAGAATGTCCGGGTCGATCTCGTCCAGGCTTTTGGGGCCATCGCCGTCCTTTTTGGGGGCGGCAAAATAATACATATCCTGATAATCAATCTTGGGATAATTGACCATGGCCCAGCTGGGCTCTTCCATGGTCAACCAGCGCCGATAGGCCGCCAGCCGCCATTCCAGCAGCCAGTCCGGCTCTTTCTTTTGCCCCGATATATAGCGCACAATATCCTCGTTCAGGCCCTTGGGGGCAAAATCCTGTTCAATATCCGTGACAAAGCCGTATTTATACTTGTCCGCCTCGAGGCCGCGGGCGGTCTCTACCGTTTCACGGTCAATATTGTCTTTTACACCGTCCATCATGCACTCTCTTTTTCACGGGCGCGGACCAAAGCCTCGCCCCAGGCATCGGCAAAGGCGTCCAGTTCTTCGCGCGTGGTGTCCTTGCCAAGGGAAATGCGAATGGCACAGGACGGCAGATCACCGGGCAATCCCATGGCCAGCATCACCACGCTGGCCTTTACCTTGCCGGACGAACAGGCAGACCCCGACGAAATGGCAAAGCCAGCCAAATCCATGGTCATCAACTGGGTATCGGCGGCAAAGCCGGGGGTGGCCAGACACAAAGTGTTACACAGGCGCGGCGCCTTGCCGCCCACCACCACCGCGTCAGGCGCGATGCTCAGCAGGCGTTGTTCCAGATGATCGCGTAAAATTGTAATGTCTTTTGCGTGATCAAGATCGGCCAAAGCCGCTTTGGTGGCCGCCGCAAAGCCCAAAATACCGGGTACGTTTTCTGTGCCACCGCGATGGCCGCTTTCCTGTCCACCGCCAAAGCTGCGCGGGGCAAGCTTGGTGCCGCACGCCAGTGCCAAAGCGCCCGTCCCCAGTGGACCACCGATTTTATGGGCCGAAACCGCCAGGGAATCGGCGCCCAGCGCTCCAAGACTTACCGGCATTTTGCCAAAGCCCTGCACCGCATCCACATGAATCAGGCCACCGGCTTCGTGCACCCTGTTGGCGGCCTCGATCACCGGTTGCACCACCCCGGTTTCGTTATTCACCATCATCAGCGCCAGCAAAGGCCGTGCCCCTTCGGGCAGCGCATCCAGCGCCGTTTGCAACGCCGCAAGATCAACCACCCCATCCGGTGCAACCGGTATGGTGTGCATGGGCAGGCCCGCCGTGCGTGCTGCCACCCGTATGCAGGAATGTTCTACCGAACTGAGTAAGATATGGGTGCATTCATTGCCGCTGGCCACACCCAACAGGCCTAGATTGTTGGCTTCGGTTCCACCCGCAGTGAAAACCACGTCCGCCGGGGCCGCCCCAAGGGCCTGGGCCAGCACTCGTCGCGCCTCTTCCACCTGTGCGCGCGCCCGCCGGCCGGCCGCATGAACCGACGAGGGGTTACCCGGCGCCTCAAAAGCCGCCAGCATGGCCGCCCGGGCTTCGTCACGCAAAGGGGCCGTGGCGTTATAATCCAGATACACGGTCATGCCCGCTCTAGCCCCTCCAGCATACGGGCGCCGCCCGCCGTACCCAAAACCCGCCGGTTCAGTACATCGTCCAGCGTAACTGAACTCAGGAAAAGATAGATATGACGGCCCAGTTCGTCCCAAAGGTCATGGGCCAGACAACGCCCGGTTTTCCCATTACAACCCAAATGCGAAGTCCGATCACAGGCCACCGTGTCAATCTGCTCATCAACCGCCAGAATGATATCTGCAATGCTGGTCTCATCAGCAGGGCGGGTCAGGCGATAGCCGCCACCCGGTCCGCGAACTCCCTTGACCACACCGCGTCGGCGCAGCTTGGCAAACAATTGCTCCAGATAAGATATGGAAATATCCTGTCGCTCGGCAATTTCGGCCAGGGTTACCGGCCCTTGCGCCTTGATAGACGCCAGATCGGCCAGCGCCATCACCGCATATCTACCTTTTGCACTTAACTTCATGGTTAAATCTCATTTCCTGTCTCGCCATGCGCGTCCGCCCTATGCTAGAACGCGCCACACCCGCCGACGCAGACCACTAAACATACGCCATGCTTGAAACCGAAACGTGCAATAACCAACTAATTTAGTCAAGATTGTGATGTGAACATAATGCAGAGAAAATAGTGGTTACATCAACAATCTTCACCAGAATACCAACCCACAGAATATGTTGTTAAAACGAAACATTACAGGATCAAACCAATATGCCTGATGTCATCATCCCCGGACCAGAAGGTCGTCTGGAAGGCCATTACTCCCCCGCAGATGCCGAAGATGCGCCCTTGGCGCTGATTCTTCATGCCCACCCGCAAGGCGGCGGGTCCATGAACACGCGGGTGGTGACGGGCCTTTATGACATTTTCAAGCGTCGTGGTTATGCCACTTTGCGCTTTAACCTGCGCGGTGTTGGCCGCAGTGTTGGTGAATATGATCACGGACAAGGCGAGTTGCAGGATGCGGCCACGGTTCTGGACTGGATGCAGGCCCTGAACCCCAATGCCTCCTTGTGCTGGATTGCCGGCCATTCCTTTGGCTCCTGGATCGGTATGCAACTGTTGATGCGCCGCCCGGAAATTCGGGGGTTCATCTCGGTTTCTCCACCGATGAACATGTATGATTTTGGCTTTCTGGCCCCCTGCCCAACCTCGGGCCTGTTGGTATATGGTTCGGCTGATCGCATTTGCCCGCCCGACGAAATTGAGCGTGTATCAGAAAAAATCCGCATTCAGAAAGGCACGCTACTGACCCATAAGGTCATCCCCGGTGCCGGGCATTTGTTTGAAGATCATGCCGAAGAGCTGGAAGCCGAGGTCGAGGCCTATCTGGATTATCGCCAGAACGGCATGGTTGACCCATCGCTGGAAGAGTTCATGCAAACCAAAAAAGGACGGCGCTAGCGAGTTTTATTGCGGCTTGACCAACTTGCCACCGCACATTGGTGACCCAACCCCCGTAGTTCCCGGCCAGCTGAGCGGCAAGCCGCGCACGTGACGCACGGCAAGATGGGCAAAGGCCTCGGCCTCCAATGCATCGCCGCGCCAGCCCTGATCTTCGACCGGGGCAATGGCAATGCCCGTCGCCTTGGCCAGGTGATCCATTAATACCGGGTTATGTCGCCCGCCGCCGCACACCAGTATGGATCTGGGTCGTTGGGGCAGCCAGTCCAGCGCCCGGGCCACGGATTGTGCACAAAAGGCACTTAAAGTGGCTGCGCCATCTTCCAAGTTCATGCCTTTAACGACGTTGGCGTCAAAATCCCAGCGATCCACAGATTTTGGTGGTTTAAGCGCAAAGAAATCAGCTTTCAACAGGGACGCAATCCGGGTCTCATCCACCTGTCCCTTTGCGGCGATGGCCCCGTCCCGATCCATCTCCCCGGCACCGTTTTGTTGCACCCAGGCATCCAGTGGGCCATTGCCCGGCCCGGTATCAAAGGCCAGGATTTGCCCGCCCTCGCCCAACCAGGTCAGATTACCAACCCCGCCGAGGTTCAGGATCATTACCGGCTTTGGCAGATCGGCCGCCAGCGCCCGGTGATAGGCCGGGGCCAAGGGCGCACCCTGCCCGCCATGGGCCATATCATTAACGCGAAAATCATGAACAACCGCAATACCCAAGGCATTGGCCAGCGCCTGGGCATCACCAATCTGGCAAGTCTTTCCCGGTGCGCCATTTGCAGGCGGGATGTGCAGCACGGTTTGCCCATGAAAGCCGACAAGGTCGATGCCTTCGGGGCCAAGGCCGGCCTCCACCATGACGGCCTCTACGGCACTTTGCGCCACTTTTGCCAAGACCTTTGCCGCCGGGGCAAAACTGGCCGGTTCCGCGCCCGCAAACTGCCAGCCAAGGGCGTCCTCCACGGCGCTTTGCAATTGGGCCTTGGTGGGCGCATCAAAGGGCAGCGTTTGCGCCGGCCCATGATGGGTAATGCGTTCCCCGTCAGTCTCGATCAGGGCCGCATCCATGCCGTCCAGCGAGGTTCCGCTCATTAACCCAATGGCACGCATGTGTTTTCCTACATTTAGTACTTTTCGATGAAGCCTGACACCTGCTATGAGGCTAGCTCATCATATCCGGCAGAGAGCTTATGGACCAGTATAAATCAGAATTCGTGCGCAGCCTTGTTTCCCGCGGCTATCACTATCAGGCAACCGATCTGGAAGGCATTGATCGTGCCGCCCTGCAAGGTGGGCTGAATGCGTATATCGGATTTGATTGCACCGCCCCCAGCCTGCATGTCGGCTCATTGGTCCAGATCATGTTGCTGCGCCGCCTGCAACAGGCAGGCGGGCGCCCGATCGTCTTGTTGGGTGGTGGCACCACCAAAATCGGCGATCCGTCCGACAAGGACAAGTCTCGGCCGGTTCTGACCGAAGCGCAAATCAATGCCAATAAGGACAGTTTGAAGGGCGTCTTTGCCAAGTTCCTGAAATTTGGTGATGGCCCCACCGATGCCATAATGGTGGACAATGCAGACTGGCTGGAAGGCCTCGGCTATATTGAGTTTTTGCGCGATTACGGGCGCTTCTTCTCGATCAATCGCATGATTGCACTGGAAAGTGTCAAGCGGCGGCTGGACCGGGAACAGGAAATGACCTTCCTGGAATTCAACTACATGCTGTTGCAAGCCTATGATTTTCTAGAGCTTAACCAGCGTTATGGCTGTCGCTTGCAAATGGGCGGGTCTGACCAATGGGGCAATATCGTCAATGGGCGCGAGCTGATCCACAAATACAAGGTCGAAAAGAGCGGTGAAGAGCGTGAAGAGGAAAAAGCCTTTGGCTTTACCGCCCCGCTAATCACCACGGCATCGGGTGCCAAAATGGGCAAAACCGCCAACGGCGCGGTATGGCTGAACGCCGACCAGCGCAGCCCCTATGAATACTGGCAGTTCTGGCGCAATTGCGAAGATGCGGATGTGGGCCGCTTTATGCGCCTGTTTACCGATATGCCGCTGGACGAGATTACCGGATATGAAGCGCTGGAAGGCGCAGATATCAACAGCGCTAAGATTGTGCTGGCCAATCAATGCACCACGCTCTTGCACGGCGCAGAGGCCGCCAAAAGTGCTGAAGCTACCGCACGGGCCACCTTTGAACAGGGACAGGCCGGCGGTGATCTGCCCAAAGTAGAGCTGAGCGCCGAGGAGATGCGCGATGGGGTTTCCCTGATTGCGCTTTTTGAGCGGGCCGGGCTGGTTGCCTCCCGCGGCGAGGCCAAACGCCATATCAAAGCCGGAGCGTTAAAGCTGAACGATCAGGCCGTGACCGACATGCAGGCCTGCATTTCGGCCAACGATTTTGCCGATCAAGACAGTTTGAAACTGTCGGTGGGCAAGAAAAAACACGCCCTGGTCTTACCCGCCGTCTGATGGCTGTGGCGGTTCTGTAACCGGTTGCGCCCTGGGTTCCGGCTCTGGTTCAGTTTCCGGAACCTGCACAGGGGCCTTATGGTCGGTCTTTTGCTCGGATTTTTGCCCTGCCCCCTGTCTTGGCTCTACAGTGACTTTGCCCCCTTCAAAAATACGCCGCAAAACCCCGGGAGTTAGTGCCGACAAGGGGTTCACAAAGACCTGCAAGGCCTCAAATGGCCCCTTCACCTGATAGGAAAGCCCGAATAACCCTTCGCCCTTGCGCGACACCAGAACCCCGCCCAAAACGGGAATATTACCCAGCGCGGAATTCAATGAATAGGCCGGGGCCAGCGCCCCGCTAAGATCCATGGTTTTTTCCACCATGTTAACCGTACCGGTAACCGTCACCCCCAGAGCCGGGCCGGTGGCCCGCGCTTCGCCAATATAGATTTTGCCTTCGTCAAACTCTAATGGAGAAATCAGGGTTTTAAAGCCGATCCCCTCGCCACTCATGGTGTTAGCAATCCCGGTAAGAGACCCCAAAGATAACATCCTTGCCATCACCGGCACATTGCGCAACTTGAAATCACTCATGCTCAGGTCCAGTCGCGTATGGGCGTCCTGGCCGTCACCCAGTGTGCCATCGATTTGTACGATGCCGCCATGAACACTGCTGACCCCGAAAAGCGCCTGAATAACCAGCCCCGCATCATCGGACTGGCCGGACACCTGTCGCGTCCCCGTTTCATCGGGTTGAATAGTAAAACTTGCCTTGCCGTGCGGCGTAGAGGCCCTGAAGATCAGGTTTTCAATATCCTGTTCGCTTCTTTTGAAATCCAACACGCCATCAACCAGTGTCATATCGTCTGAAATCAAGGCCTGATCAAACGTAATATTGGCATCCAGCGCAAAACCAAGATTGTTATTGGCACCCTGGGTCAGGCCACGCACAAAGCCCCGGGCGTCCAGCTCTTTGGCATGACCGGTAAGCAAGAATGCCCCATCGTTGCTACGATTGATATCTGCAGAAAAATCAAACAGTCCGGCCATTTTTGCCTTGGCAATATGGGCGCTCTGTACCCCGCCTTTGGCCGCGATTGAAAGATCACCGGCCAGTAAGAAGCCTTCGGTGCTGGCCTCAAAGTCCTCAATGTCATAGCCCCCATCCTTGCGGCGGGTGAGCAGCAATTCTGCCTTGCCAGGCTGGCCGGTTGGTTTTTCCCATTCCTCGCCGGGGGACATAAGCCGTGCTTCGGTCAGGTCAGCCTGTAAATGCGCTTTGGCAATTTTTCTGCCTTCCCCTTCGGTGGTTACATGGATGCCCATGGGGCCATCCACAAACAAGCGGGTGGGAATGCCCAGATCATCAAAGACCTGTTCATTGGTGACCACATCGATCTCCAGTCGCGTGCGGGGCTCGTCTTTTGGAAAGAATTTTTCCTGCCAGATAAAATGTCCCGGCACCGAGCCCAACTTGCCAACGCCCTCAACCCGCATCCCATTGGGATTGGCCGTGAACTTTGCACTCACCCCGGCCAGATCCTGTCCGGCGATCAATCCGGCAACCCGAATATTCTTAAAGTCACCTGTGGCAGCAAAACCGATTTTACGCGGGGCAACCTGTACCCGCATGGGCCGGGCAATGGAAAATTCCATCTCCCCCTGGCCGGTAATGACATCGGTGGACAGCCCGTATTTGCTAATAAAGCCCAGTGGCGGTTCATCCAGCAACTTGACCACATCCCCCAACGGTCCATTGGCATGGCCACCAAAACGGGCGGTCACGCCTTTGGGGCTAAGTCTGGGGATCTCGACAAAGCCGTCTTTTAGGGTCAGCCCCCGCAATTGCGCCCGGTTCATGCGCAAATCAAAACGGTTGCCCTGCAACAGGCCTGTACCCTCGCCGGCACGCAAAGGGGTCATGGCATTGACAAAATGCGCATCGGCCTCGTCAAATGCAAAGGAAAGCGACAACATGTCATTGTCTAGGTGATGCGCCCCGATTGCCCGTTGCGGCAGGCGCACATCCAGTACCAGATCATGCAGACGCCCCGAAAGGACATTGCGCCGTATCCAGTCTCGCCCCCCTTTGGCAAATTTGACCGGCCATAACGATAAAATCTGTGCCGGAGTGATCTGGCCGTCACTGCGCGCCTTTAAGGTAAAGAGCGGGGCTTCTGCATTCAGGCTTTTATCAGGCAGTGACAAAGCCCCGCTGCCCTGCAAAGACAAATCATAAAGACCAATACCCAAATGTTTGAACTCGGCCTTTTTTTCACCAGGCAGATAATGGCCATCCATCCACAGCCGATTGACCTGCAAAGCTCCGTCAAAAACCTTAGCCGGTTCAATGGCAATGTTTTCAAACGACAGGTCAAAACCGATTTTTTTGCCAACCACCAGCCGCGCTGGATCCAGGCCGGAAACATGCCCCTTTAAGGTGCCACTAACGAGTTTGGAATGGATTTCGGCCAATTCTATGCTGACCGCGCCATCCATCGGATCAAATGCAAATACAATTTCGGCGCTCTCAATGGGGGTAACACTATCCCCTTTGCGATAAACCCCCTTGGTAAAGCGCAAATGACCATCAGCGGAACGCAACAGCCCCTCTTCGGTCGTTGCAAACGATATCTGCGCATTCAAGGGCGCATCCACACCGCCCAGCCATTGCCACCCACCTTTGGACAGCGGCAACAAGGTGGCGGGCACCGCATTATTCAGGTTCAGCTCTGCATTCATGCGGGAAAAATCGCTTCGAGACGATGCATTGATGGAAATATGTGTGGTGCCAGAGGGGCTTTCTATATTGCCATAGGCACTGGCAACGATCTGGTTGCCGTTACGCACAAAACGCAGGCTGGCATGAGGGGCGGTCCAGTTCACACCGGAACGCTCGTCTACAAAATGCAGGCTGGCATCGCGCATAGCCAGAACCCGCAATCGTTTCAGGACATCCGGCAAGGCAGCTTGCCGGTTGTCCTTGTCGGCATTTACCCTGGCTTGTTTGGCGGGGGTTGAAAACACCACCTGATCCGGTTGTCCCAGCCCGGCTCCGATGCGGCCATCCTCTCTGCGAACAATGGAAAATTCACCGCCAATCGCAATAATCCTTTGTAAAATGGCCTTGCCCTGCAACAGACCCAGGGCCGACAGACCAACGTCAAATTGCGGCACCTGCACCAATACCCGGTTTGCGTCATCCACCACCCGCACTTCACGAGCGGCAATGACGATGGCGCGTTCCTTGGGCGACCAGATCGCCTGCAAGGTACCGATATGGGCCTCCCCACCTTCAAAAACCTGTGCCAGTGAACGTTCGGCGTCCTTGCGCATGAATTCCAGCGATACCGGCCCTTGGGCAAGCCGCCAGGCCACACCGCCAAAGACGGCCATGACCAGCGCCAGCAAAAGTGCCACAGCCTCCAGCCCATGCATCAGGGTTGCCCGCCAGATGCGTTTGTTCTGCGCATCTACAGGGGTCGCCATGCCGACCTTCTGAGATTGTTGGGATGGTTCGGTCACAAAACTCTTGTCCAATGGCCCCGTTTGGGCATTATCATCATCACACTATGCACACTTTTGCTTTATGAGGAGTTATGATGAGTGCAATCCCCACAGAGGGCAGCACAGCCCCGGATTTTACCCTGCCACGCGATGGTGGCGGCACCATATCCCTTAAAGATTTTCGTGGCAAAATACTGGTTCTCTATTTCTATCCAAAAGACGACACGTCTGGCTGTACGACAGAGGCCATCGGCTTTTCAGAAAAAATCGATGACTTTACCGATGCCGGTGCCGCCGTCGTTGGTGTCTCCAAAGACAGCGCCCAAAAACATGACAAATTCAAGGCCAAACATGCATTGAAAGTGATATTGGCTGCAGATGAAGAGCTGGAAGCCATCAAAGCCTATGGGGTTTGGGTGGAAAAGAGCATGTATGGCCGAAAATATATGGGGATCGAGCGGGCAACCTTCCTGATTGATGCTGAGGGCAAGATTGTCAAAATCTGGCGCAAAGTACGGGTAAAAGGTCATGTGGATGCTGTCTTGGCCGAAGTAAAATCCCTTGGAAAATAACCTGCTTGGCCGGGCAATCGCCCTGTTGCGCCTGGCCGACCCGGCTGAGAAAGCAGAGCATACGCGCCAGCTGGCACACGATTGGCAAAACGGCAAACAGGCATTGGCACCGGCACCGGACGCATTAACGCCGCCCGACCAGCCAGGTCGCCCCAATGCGCTGGAACAGGTGACCCCGGGGGCCGTGCCTAAACGGCGAATCGGCACATCAGAGGGGCGCGTGGCACTGTTACATGCCATCGCCCATATCGAGCTGAACGCCATTGACCTGGCGCTGGATATGCTGTCCCGCTTTACTTTTGATCCGGCAATATCGAATACGGAACGCCTGACTTTTGCGACAGACTGGCTAACCATAGCAGACGAAGAAGCAAAGCATTTCACCCTTATCAATGATCGCCTGCATGAAATGGGCAGTGCCTATGGCAAACTGCCCGTTCATCAGGGGTTATGGGAGGCCGCCAGCAAAACCCGTCACGATCTGGCGGCGCGCCTGGCCATTGCCCCCATGTTGCTGGAAGCGCGCGGCCTAGATGTCACCCCGTCCATGATAGAAAAACTGATCGGGGCTGGCGATACCCAAAGCGCCCAGGTGCTGAATGTCATTTACGAAGAAGAAATTGGCCATGTGGCCAAAGGGGTGCACTGGTTCAAAATCGTATGTGCCGCCCGCCATAAAGAACCGCAAACCCACTTCAAATCTCTGGTAAAAACGTATTTTCCCTCCGGCCTTCGGGCACCCTTTAACCACAGTGCCCGTGAAATGGCCGGTCTGACCCGGGAGTATTATCTTGGCGAACTCTCCTGACAGGGGAATTTTCCTATATTTTCACCAAAATGGAACAGGAAATTCAGCAATAGCTGGTTGTTAATGTTTTTAGTGTTGAAATCATGATGGTAATCCGCTTTTATCCCAGTTGAACGCAGGTGTTTACGATAAAATCAGGGGGATCGGATGATCGCACGCGTCCTGGAAAGGGCACGGGAAGTTCTTGAACACATTTTTCCTGAGCGGCAGATTTATCACCGCAGCCATGGAGAAGTGCGTTACCTCTCTTTGAGTACCCGCACACAGATCATTGCCTCCACTACTGCCATCCTGGCAGTACTCTGGTTTGGCTATGCCACGGCCAGCGTATTTCTGAGCGGTCACCTGCTCTCTTCGCAATCACGCCAAGCCTTTGCCAGTCGCATGCACTTTCAAAGACTGGTCGCCGAGGCCCGCGCCAAGGAGGCTTCCACCCAGGCCCTTCTGGACAATCGGACGACGGCCTTTACCACGGCGGCCAATGATATCGAGCGTCGGCTGGATACCCTGAAACTGTTATTGGACCAGAGCGATAATTCAGCGCTGGACACGCTGTTACCCGGGCCTAATGGCGTCAGCAGGCTGGTCATGAATGCCGCCACCGAAGATCAGACACCCCGCCAGTCCCGCACGCTGAGTGACGTTAAGCACGCAGATTTAAAGTCCATAGAAGACCCGATCGAACGCCTGGCCTTGCTGCGTGAAAAAGAAAGCCAGATTTTGCGCACTGCCGAAGAGCGCGCCGAGAATCGTATTGAAGGTATGCAGGCCGTATTATCGATGACCGGCCTTAGTCTTGATGACATACTGTCCCAGGACAACAGCAAGATTGGCGGCCCGCTGATTGCGCTGAATGAAAGCCAGCTTTTTGGCGAGGCTTTATCTCTGGATGAAGACTTCACCCGCCGGGTGGCCCGGCTGACCGGTCGCATGGCCCAGGCAGATCAGTTGGAAGACATGCTGCGGGATGTACCACTGCGCGAGCCATTATTGGTCAAACACAGAAAGACCAGTGGCTTTGGCACCCGTGTCGACCCCATTACCCACCGCGCCGCCCATCATTCCGGCCAGGACTTTGGGGCATTCAGGCTGGCCCCTATCCGGGCAACAGCCGACGGCACAGTGGTGTACGCCGGATGGCGTTCTGGTTATGGTCGCCTGGTGGAAATTGATCATGGTTTTGGTTTTAAAACCCGCTATGGGCATATGGCCAAAATCAAGGTGAAGCGAGGTCAAAAGGTAAAATTTGGCCAACAAATCGGGGCTATGGGATCAAGCGGACGCAGTACAGGCGTTCACTTGCACTATGAAGTGTGGTTCAAAGGGAAACCATATGATCCACAGAAGTTTTTGAAAGCTGGTATTTATGTTCAACAAGGGTAATGATTCCAACCGTAAAGGGGCAGCGCCTGCCTCCAACCCCATCGGTGCGAGTAAACACATGACACGTAATTCCACTCCCTCTATCCTTAGCGCCGACCTGGCGATCACGGGTTCTCTGAAAACACAGGGCGAAATTCAACTGGATGGCAGCGTAGAGGGCGATATTCGCGCCAAAGCGGTGACCATTGGTGAAAAAGCCGTGGTTAAAGGCGAAATACACGCCGAACAGATCACGGTTCGTGGCAAGGTTGCCGGCAAGCTTCGCGCCCGGCAAATCCAACTGGCCGCTACTGCCCATGTTGAAGGCGACATTGTCCATTCCACCCTGTCCATGGAAAATGGTGCCTATTTCGAAGGTCAATGCCACCATGACAATGACCCTTTGGGCGCGCGTAAAGCGCAGGCGCAAAGCGCACCACCACCGGCCGCACAACAAGGCGGTGCCAAACCGGTGGCCGCCAATACCGTCCGTTCGGATGCACCGGCGGATACGAAAAAAAGCTGAATATGATTGCAACCCCGGCCTGCAGAGCCGGGGTTTTTCATGATCTATGCAAAACTGACCAGCTCCTCATCAGCTGCCACATTGTCACCAGCAGCCACATGAATGGTGTCGATCACACCGTCGCGCTCGGCGCGAATAATGTTTTCCATTTTCATGGCTTCAACCACCAGAACCGGTTCACCGGCTTTGATTTCCTGACCAGGTTTCACTTCGATCAGCACCACCCGGCCCGGCATCGGGCTAAGGATATGCTGGCCCGTATCAGCACTTTGTTTTTCCGGCAACAGCGCATGTAATTCGGCAATACGGGGCAGACTGACAATGGCCTGTACCTGGCTTCCGCGATACCGTAACAGCACCCCTTCGGTTTCATTTTCCAATGTTAAGGCAAAGGGAGTGCCATCCAATATACCTTCAAAAACATGTTGGGTTGGGTTCCAGGGGCTTTGCAGATCATGCCAGCTACTATCCAGCATGATTTCTGCCCCGCCGTCGTGCAACCGGATTTTGACCGGATAGGCTTGGCGATCCAGCATCACCACCCAGTCTTGCGGCATTGGCTTTGGCGGGATCATCCGGCCACTGATTTGCGAGGCCCGGGCGCGCAAGATCAGCCGCATATAAACCGCGGCGGCACACAACAGGCGGCGTGCCTCGTCATCGGGGGTAATACCATGAAATCCATCAGGAAATTCTTCGGCGATATAGGCGGTGTTGATCTTGCCAGACTGGAACCGGTCTTGGGCAATCACCGCACTTAAAAACGGGATATTGGATTGCACCCCGGCAATATCAAACTGGTCCAGGGCGGCCTGCATGGCATGTACTGCGGCTTTTCTGTCCCGCCCATGGGTGATCAGTTTGGCCAGCATGGGGTCATAAAAAATCGATACCTCGTCCCCGGCCCGCACCCCGGTATCCAGCCGCACGGCATCGCTCTGGCGGGGCGGTGAAAACCGATTCAAACGCCCAATAGAAGGTAGAAAATTACGATACGGATCTTCGGCATAGATCCGGGTTTCCAGTGCCCAGCCCTCTATGCCAATGTCCTTTTGTTTTAGGGAAAGTTTTTCCCCCGCGGCCACGCAGATCATCTGTTCAACCAGATCCACCCCGGTGATCATTTCGCTGACCGGGTGTTCGACCTGAAGGCGCGTATTCATTTCCAGAAAGAAAAAATTGCGATCCTTGTCGACAATAAACTCGACCGTACCGGCGCTGTCATAATTCACCGCCGCGGCCAGGGCGATGGCCTGTGCCCCCATGGCGGCGCGGGTTTTCTCGTCCAGAAACGGCGATGGGGCTTCTTCGATCACCTTTTGATTGCGTCGCTGGATCGAGCATTCGCGCTCGTTCAAATGAATGCAATTACCGTGTTTATCGCCCAGCACCTGAATTTCGATATGGCGGGGTTCGGTGACAAAACGTTCGATAAATATCCGCTCATCACCAAAGGCCGTTTTTGCTTCATTACGAGCCGAGGTGAACCCTTCGCGGGCTTCATCTTCGTCCCAGGCGATGCGCATCCCCTTGCCACCGCCGCCGGCCGAAGCCTTGATCATCACGGGAAAACCAACGTCTTTGGCAATTTTCACCGCCGTATCCGGATCTTCAATCAGCCCCATATGACCAGGCACCGTATTGACCCCGGCCTTGTCGGCAAATTTCTTGGAGGCAATCTTGTCGCCCATAATTTCGATGGCTTTGGTATTGGGGCCGATAAAGGCGATGCCTTCTTCTTCCAGACGTTTGGCAAAGGCCGCATTTTCAGACAAAAAACCGAACCCCGGATGCACGGCCTCGGCCCCGGTCTCCCTGGCAGCGGCAATGATTTTTTCCATGTCCAGATAGCTTTGCGCCGCCGGGGCCGCGCCCAACAGTACCGCCTCATCAGCCAACTCGACAGCCAATGAATTGGCATCGGCCTCTGAATACACCGCCACGCTGTTGATCGAGAGCTTTTTACACGCCCGGATAATCCGCACGGCAATTTCGCCCCGGTTCGCAATCAGAATTTTTGTAAACATCAGCCCCGCCGACATATGAAATATTTATATCAGTCTTACCCCTGCACAGGCCGGGCGGCAAGTTGATGAACGCTGTTGGGAAAATATCAAGACGAAGGCCCTAAGCTGGGCCTATGACAAGAAAAACACTATTCCTTATGGCTCTGTGGCTGGGATGGTGGGCCGGCATGCCGATGATGGTACAAGCCCAATCGCCCACCTTTCCCGCCAGACGCTGTGTAAACCTGGCCAATGCCCTGAATGCCCCCAAAGAGGGCGAATGGGGTTATGTGATTCGGGATGTCGACCTGCAACGCATCGCCATGGCCGGCTTTGACAGCGTGCGTGTGCTGATTGCCTGGGATCAACATGCCGGCATCACAGCCCCCTATACCATTGCCCCATCCTTCTTTGCCCGGATTGACGAGGTCATTACCCAGGCACAGCGTCATGGGCTTTCCATCATTCTGGACATGCACAATTATGAAGACCTGTACGTCGATCCGGCATCCCATGGCCCCCGGGCCATTGCCCTGTGGGAGCAGATCGCACGCCATTATGCCAAGGCCCCTAAATCCGTAATCTTTGAACTGTTGAACGAACCAAAAGATGCCCTGCAAGGCGAAGTGTGGCAGCGCCTGTCTTCACAACTTTACCGAACCGTGCGCCAGAGCAATCCGAACCGCTGGATCATTATAGGTGGCGATAACTGGAACAGCATTGACGGCTTGGCGCGGTTTATGGCACCGCCGGACCCGCAATTGGTGCTGACCTTTCATTATTACGACCCTTATAAATTCACCCACCAGGGGGCAAGCTGGTTTGAAGGGGCACCGCCGGTGGGCCGCCCCTGGGGCAGCAAGGCCGAAAACCGCCATCTGAAACGCGAATTTAACCGCGCCGCCGCTCTTGGTCGCGCCAAAGGCCATCAGATCTGGCTAGGCGAGTTCGGGGCCACCACAGCCACCCATATCGAAGATCGTGCACGCTGGACCCGCGCCGTGCGCCGCGCCGCCGAAGCTGTGGGCATGGGCTGGTGCAGCTTTGATTTTGCCACCGAGTTTGGGGTTTATTCGCAAAAGCGGCAAAACTGGATATGGCCTTTGCGTCGCGCGCTGTTTGATCAGTCCGCACTGGCCCTGCGCCGTTCTCCGGATTAGGATATACACCAGTTATATTTATGGGAGCACCATCCATGCGCATTCTGATTTTGCTTGTCTTTGGTCTTCTGATTGCCGCCTGCCAGCCAGCGCCGCAAACCGCCGATAATGAGCTGATCACCCGAACCAGCCCCCATAGCGTTGCGCAAACCATGGACCGGCTGGAAGCGGCCGTTATTGCCAAAGGGGCCAGGGTTTTTGCCCGCATCAACCACACCGCCGGCGCACAAAGTATTGGTGAAGTTCTGCCGGCCGAGGAAGTGCTGATCTTTGGCAACCCCAAACTGGGTACGCCCTTAATGCAAATTGACCCGCGTATGGGCCTGGACCTGCCGATAAAAATCCTGGTGTGGGATGATCATGGACAAACCAAAATCACCTTTTTGAACCCTGCAAAGCTGGGGGCCTGGTACGGCATCGAGGCCACCAATCCGGTATTGATCAAAATGCGCGGCATTTTGGAAACCGTGGCCAAAGAGGCCAGCGCCCAGGGGTGATCAACTCCCCTCCTCGCCGCCATCGCCGCCTTCCAGCCATTTGTGTTCCAGCGCCCGCATATGCCCGGTCAGGCTGATCAGAAAAGCGGTGGACCAGCCCAACAGCAAAAACCCGTTGGCCGATTCAATCGCCGTTAACAGCCGCCAGTGCGGCCCCACCACCAGATCCCCAAACCCAACGGTGGTAAAGACGCTGGTGGAGAAATAGAGGCAGGCCTCGAACGTATCGAACAATTCCAGCTCGTAATAGAGTGCCGCATAGGCCCAGACCTCGACAGTGTGAATGGCAAAAATACCCATCACCACCAGCATGATCACGGTGCTGGACCGCATCACACTGAACTTTGCTAATTCCGAAGCCTTGGAATTGCGCATGATCCAGATCAGAAACGTCAACCCCATCAAATGGATAAGGGCAGTGAATGCAACCATGATACTGGCCAGTATTAGGTTCTGTGCTAGCATCACTGCCCTTCCATTATTTTAGGCGTTCAGGGCCATCTCCGGCCAGTCCTGTGCCCAGGGGGCCGCCGCTTCGATCTGGCTGGCCAGCGCAAAGAGGTTTGCCTCATCGCCAAAATTGCCCTCGAACTGAACCCCAACCGGCACATTATTGGCCGTTCTCATGGTTGGCACCGACATGGCCGGATGCCCCGTCGCATTCGCATAGGGCGTAAAGGCAACATAGGTTTTAAACCATTCACCCTGGGCATCCAGATCGGCGGATTGATCGATGCGGCCAATTTTGACCGGCGGCTCGCCCAGAACCGGGTTGAGATGGAAATCATAGGTTTCGTGGAATTTACGCGAGGCATCGCGCTCGGCCGCGAACTGTTTGTAGACATCCTCAAGAACGCTGGGATCCTGATCCGCCACTTTTTCATACAGCCACCAGGTAAAGGGTTCCAGCATTTCATGAGGCACCGGCTTACCACCCAGGGCCTTGGAAACATTTCCAACCACCTGCTTGGCTCCAAACGACCAGAGCGTCATGAAGGCATCATTGAATTCCTTTGCGGTGTAGGCCGGGGCCGCCTCTTCAACAATATGGCCCAGATCTGCGCAGGTTTTGGCTGCCATCAGCACCGCCTTTTTACAATCTGGATGCACCTCATTGCCCCAGGCATCCTTGGTGGAATACCCGATTTTATATTGTTTTTTGCCGGCACCTTCGGGCAAGACCGGCGATGGCAAGCCTTTGTCGGTGGCCGCCATGACCGCCATGGCGGTTTGCGAATCACGCACAGTGCGCGAAACAAACCCCTTCACCGACAGCTCCCATGGTGTGCCATCCGAATCCGGCCAGCGCCCGCGCGAAGCCTTCATGCCAAATAGCCCACAGCAGTTTGAGGGAATACGGATCGAGCCACCCCCATCAGAGGATTGCGCCATGGGCACCACTCCGGCCGCAACCGCACTGGCCGAACCGCCCGAAGACCCACCGGAACTGTATTCCGGGTTCCAGGGATTGCGTGTTGGGCCAAAGGCCAGTGGTTCGGTCGTAGGCAAAAAGCCAAATTCCGGTGTCGCGGATTTACCAATGGAAACCAGTCCCGCTTTTTTCATCACCGTAACGATGGGGTGATCATGATCAGGGATATTTTTCATAAAGGCGCGCGAGCCATAGGCCGTACGCACGCCTTTGGTTTCCTGCAAATCCTTGGTCAGAGTTGGCACACCGGCAAATGGGCCGTCCGGCAGCTCGCCCTGGGCCATTTCACGGGCCTGATCAAAGGTTGGCGTGACCAGGAAATTCAGTTCTTTGTTGAGTTTCTCGGCCCGGTCAATGGCGATATTGGCCTGTTCCAGCGCGGTCATCTCACCCTTGGCTATCATCTCACCATGGGCCAGCGCATCCTTCATCCACGAGGGCTTGAACTTGGGCGGTGGTGGAGGCGGCGCAGCAATCGCGTCCCCGCCTTTTGGTTTACAGCCCGCCAAAGCCCCCACGGCCACAGCACCATACAGAAACTCACGTCTTTTCATCTTTTTTCTCCCACCAGTTACATTTTGAATACGCTAAACCCAGTCTTGGCCAGGCGCAAAGCCTTTATTGCGGTGGCGGCGTAAAACCGCCAAAAACCTTGCCCAATTTGCCGGCAAAATCCATACAGGTCTTGTCTTCCAGATAGGGCCCGATGATCTGTACCGCCCCCGGCAAGCCATCATCGCAAACCCCGATCGGCGCCACACTGGCTGGCAAATAACTGGCCCCGGCCAGACCCGGCCAGATAAACAGATCCAGATAATTACGGCTCTTGCCATCAATATTGAGCTTGCGTTTGACCACGCTGCCTTCGGTTACATGGGCAAAGGCATTGGTGGGCAAAACCGGCGTCAGCAAAACATCATATTGTGTGAAAAACGCATCCCAGCCGGCACGCAAATGAGTGCGCGCCTCGTTAACGCCAATCCATTCTCTGGCCTGTTGCGTGGCCCCTTTTGCATAATCGGCCAGAGCCTGGGGTACCAGACCAAACCGGGCCGCGATTTTAAGCAGCGGCAAGCCACGGTCCAATTGCGAGAACGAGCCCGGCGGCAAACCGGCCGCCGCCACTGCCGCCAACAGGCTGAAATAAATGTCATGGCTTTGCTGTAAACTGAACGGCGGGCGGGCCTGGCGGTCCACCTTGGCCCCCGCCTTTTCCAAGGCACCGGCCATGGCTTCCAGTTGTTTGTACAGGGCCGACTGGACCTCGCAATAGGGGTCGTCAAACCAGCAGGCCACCCGATATTCCTTTAACGCCTTGTGACGCGGTTTGGGAAAGTTCAATGACCAGCCCACCGCCTCGCGCGCGCCAGGTCCAGTCAGAACGTCCATGGCCAGTTGCAGATCCCCCGCATCGCGGGCCAAGGGCCCACCAACGGCCAGATCGGCCTCGCTGAGCGTACCGGGAGGTCCCGGAATGTGCCCCTGCATGGGCATGGCCCGAAAGCTGGGCTTGTGTCCATAAACCCCGCACATGGCCGCCGGGATGCGGATCGAACCGGCCAGATCGCTGCCCAGTTCCAATGGTGTCATGCCCGTAGCCAGCGCCGCTGCGGCACCACCTGAGGATCCCCCCGCCGTCAGCTCGACATTCCAGGGATTACCGGTTTTACCAAAAACCGGATTGTCGGTTTGGATGTCGGCGGCATAGGCCGGCAAATTGGTTTTGCCAAAGACAATGGCCCCCGCCGCCTTCAGACGCGCCACGGGCACCGCATCGTCTTTGGGCACATGGTTTTCATATTCGCGCGCCCCGGCGGTAGTGCGCAAGCCTGCCGTTTCCCAACTGTCCTTGATGGTCATGGGCAGGCCATGCAGCGGCCCCCAGTTTTCCCCTTTGGCCAGCGCCGCATCTGCCTCTTTTGCCCGGCTCAGCGCGGCCTCTTCATCCAGCGTGACCACCGCATTGATGGCATCATTGCGTGTTTTTACGCGCGCCAGATGCATTTGCAGCGCCTCAACGGCACTGATTTTCTTGGCCCTGATGGCCTTTGCCAGACTGGCCGCGCTTTTTTCGGTGTAATCGTCCATACCCATCGCCTTTCTTGTTAAGGCAAGTTTGGCAGGTAATGGGCCGTGCTGAAAAGTAATTATTTTGATTTTTGCAAAAAATTACGCCCTGCGTCGCATTGTCCCGCGCATTGGCACCGGATCATTCCCATATTTCAACCATAGGGTATATAACACAGGAGCCATTCATCATGGAGGACATCATGAAGTTCAAGACCATAATTGCCGCCATCAATATGGACGATGATCTAGCCCCCGGCGTTTTAAAAACTGCCATCATGCTGGCCAAACGCGATCAGGCCAAATTATGGGTTGTCGATGTTTGGCCAGACCTGAACTATACCATGGCCACCGGCATTGCCGATCCTCTGGGGGCGACCGCCATGTTGCCATCAGAGGCCAATCTGGAGGCTGACCGCAAGGCCCGCAAAGAACGGGAAAAAGAATTGAACGACCAGATCAGCAAGGAAATCACCGGCGGTCAGGCAATCATACTGGTTGGCGAACCGGCAAAGGAAATTACCGATTTTGCCCGGGAAAATGGTGCAGACCTGATTGTTGTGGGCACCCACCAGAAAGGCGCCTGGAAAGCCCTGTTTGATGGTGCCCCCTCACGAGACATTGTGCGCGAGGCCCCTTGCGCGGTCTTTCTGGTGCCCAGAGCCTTTGCCGAGAAAATCATAAAGGCAGATTAGCCCAAAGCCGTATTGGCCTGATGCTGGGATTCTTCGCGGGCGGCATCCTGCATACAGGCCAACGCAGAGCGTAATCCAATACGGCCCAGTCTTTGCGTCGCATTTTGTGCCCCCAGCATGATGGACTGGACCAGATCCAGGGTTGTCGCGGGTGGCACCTGAAGGGTTGCCAGCGTAGCAATCAGCCAGTCTTCGGCCCCCTCGGGCAGTGTGCCCGCCGCCCCTTCATGGTCCAGCAGGTGACGACGCACCTCTTGTGAAACCAGATGGCGCCAGCCCGTATCATTGTGTTCAAACAGGCCACAGGTCCCCAACAGGATTTCGGCCTCTTCGCGGCTGGCGGGCTTGTCGGCAAACGTTTTTTTGGCCAACGCCTCGGCCTCGTTCATGCTCATAGGCGAGAACTTGCCATAATGCTCGATCAGTTTATCGGCGCGCGTGCGTCCCATTTTCACTCTCCCTGTTGGACAGAGAGTCCACCACAACAGGGTTACCGCGAAGTTAGCGCGCCGGAAATTCCAGTCATTTAAATCATCAATCTTACCACCTGTCTTTTTGGCGGGGGTAAATCCAATTTATCCCCGTGATTTTAGGGGCAGTGAGGGGTAAATGAGGGGCGTTTCAGTGTCTGTTTTGTGCATTTTAGGGGCATTTAAAGGGTAAAGACGGTCATGCCGAGGGGTAAGGCTAACCCCTCTTTGCCCCTTGGGTTTGCTATGAGGGGGATAACTCCCTTTCCCTGGGGAGAAGGTTGGGATGAGGGGGTGGTGAAGCAAAGCCCGTGCCCTGTCTTTAAGTCCATGATCCCTCACCTTATTCCTCTCCCACCCGGGAGAGGAAAGAGATTGTCTCTATGTCGGCGCCATGGTTTTGGAGATGGGGATAGCAAAACCTTGTCCCACAGGGGCGAGGGTGTGATATATTTTCAGCATTGTCATAGTCTTCCACATGTCATTGCCGGACAAGCCGGATAATGACACATATAGGAAACTGACCTCCTCACCCTGAGCCTGTCGAAGGGTGACATAAATTACTTTAATTTTTTTTGCTAAAGCGGTATATTATCGTGCTTTTTCCATGGATTGCTAAGGTCTTTATGACGTAAGGTTTGCAAGGCACGCACCACCCGTTTACGGGTGGAATGCGGCATGATCACATCGTCGATATAACCGCGCTGGGCCGCAATAAAGGGATTGGCGAAATTGTCTTCATACTCTTTGGTGCGGGCGGCAATTTTGTCCGGATCGCCCGCTTCACCGCGAAAAATAATTTCCACCGCCCCCTTGGCCCCCATGACCGCAATTTCGGCGCTGGGCCAGGCATAGTTCACATCGCCGCGCAAATGCTTGGAAGCCATCACATCATAGGCCCCACCATAGGCCTTGCGGGTGATCACGGTCACCTTTGGCACCGTGGCCTCGGCATAGGCAAAGAGCAGCTTGGCCCCATGCTTGATCAGGCCGCCGGCCTCCTGTTTGGTGCCCGGCAAAAAGCCCGGCACATCCACAAATGTTACCAGCGGAATGTCAAAAGCATCACAAAAGCGAACAAAACGCGCTGCCTTTTTGCTGGCATCAATGTCCAGCACCCCGGCCAGCACCATGGGCTGGTTCGCCACAAACCCCACCGTGCGCCCCTCCAGACGGCCAAAGGCGGTAATGATATTGGCGCCAAATTCGGGCATGATTTCAAAAAGATCCCCCTCGTCGGCAACATTTGCCACCAATTCCTTCATGTCATAAGGCATATTGGGATTGGCCGGGATCAGGGTGTCCAGTACCGGGGCCAGACGTTCGGCCTCGTCAAAACTGGGCCAGTGCGGCGGCGCTTCGCGATTGCAGGATGGCAAAAAGCTGATTAGGCGACGCACCTGGGTCAGGGCCTCAAAATCATTATCAAACGCCCCCTCGGCCACACCGGAAACCTTGGCGTGCATTTTGGCGCCGCCCAGTTCTTCGTGAGTGACCACCTCATTGGTCACGGTTTTGACCACTTCTGGCCCGGTAACATAGAGATAGGACGTATCACGCACCATAAAGATGAAATCAGTCATGGCGGGGGAATAGACATCGCCGCCGGCGCACGGCCCCATAATGACGGAAATTTGCGGGATCACACCAGACGCCAGCACATTGCGCTGAAACACTTCGGCATAGCCGCCAAGAGCATCCACGCCTTCCTGAATACGCGCGCCGCCGGCATCGAAAAGGCCAATAATCGGCGCGCCGTTTTTCAACGCCATATCCTGTACCTTGCAGATTTTTTGCGCATGGGACAAAGACAGTGAGCCGCCCATCACCGTGAAATCCTTGGCAAAAACATATACCAGACGCCCATTTATGGTGCCTTGCCCGGTTACCACCCCATCGCCGGGCACGGTCTTGTCTGCCATGCCAAAATCATGACAGCGGTGCTCGACAAACATGTCGTATTCTTCGAAACTGCCTTCATCGAGCAGAATTTCCAGGCGTTCGCGCGCCGTCAATTTGCCCTTGGCGTGCTGTTTTTGGGTGCGCGCCGCGCCGCCGCCCGCCTGCGCCAACGCACGGCGGTTTTCCAGCTCTTCCAGTATATGCTTCATGGCCATATTCCTTTTGCCTTGGCCATAGCATTGTACCCACCAAACGGGCAATAGTCCGGCGCTATTGAAACGGATTGAGATTTTTTAACAGCATCTGCAAGGTACCGCGCTTTTCCTTGCGATCCAGTTCTGCCTGTGAGGTCAGGAACGCCATTTGCACCACATAACGTTCACCCTTGAAGGGCAAAAAGCCATGCCAGCTATTCTCGGCGCGTAAAAATGCAAAAACATTGCCCGCCACCGGTGGCACTTCGGTTTCATAATCTTCAAAATCATCGGATCCGTTCAACACCCGTAACGCCCCTGCCCCGTCATCACCCCAATCTTCATTCAGATAGACCAGCAGGGTAAGAATTTTGGAGCGCGAATCGCGGTGAATGCCGCCATCCGATCGCTGGGACAGGCGCCGAACCGTTATCATATAAGGCTTGTCGGTAAGGTCGACACCAAACTTGTCACCAAGAAGTTTTGCCAGTTTCAGATCTTGCAGATCCTCGATCAGGGCCTTGAAGGCCCCCTGAGGCACAAGTTTTGACAAGGGCAGAAAGCCGGGCTTTTTGATCTCCGGCGGGTAGTCCTTGCGAATACGCGCGGCCTGGTCTTGGCTGAGCACACGGTCCGCCAGCAAATAGGCATAGGGCGACGTGTGAACTCGGGCGGCCTTAAGCGCGTTAAAATCGATCATGTCGCCCCTACTCGCCTTCTGATTGCCTTCAGATTACCCACCTAGTGATTTTACCCTTTTTTATTTGCCGCTGACAAGAACATACCGGGATTTGGATAGACAGCCCCCTCCCCGACAAGGTTGTATTTGCAGATTTGGCGGGACTCTCTTACCATGGCGTTCATGATGAGTGATCGCCCTATACAAACCCGTTTCCCCCTCCAATCCACATGCCTGTTGACCCTTCCTCTTTTGCTGATCGTATCGGCGTGCAGCACTTCCAAACCTGCACCGATCAGCCACAAGGCCGGCCCCACCGTTGTCCACCAGGAACACAAACGCTTTGCCCGCACACGCAAGACACTGTCCCGTGCGGAAAAAGGCACGGTCAACACCCTTTCACAAACTCGCCAGGGGCTACCACATGCGGTGACCTCTCCTTTGACGGATCTAAACCTGAAAAGGCCGGTTCCGCCTGATACACTGGAAAAACTTGGCTATGTTTATACGGCCAATCACCAGTTGAGTTGCAAGGAAATTGCCAGACAGATTGCGGTACTGGATTCGGCCCTGCAGGAACCGGATACGGACGTTGTGATTGCCAAGGAAATTGTCAAACAACACAGCAGCGCCAGCGAAACCACCTTGGACGTCATTCGCGGTATTGCCCGTTCCTTTATACCCCTTCGTCCCGTTGTGCGCACCGTTACCGGGGCCAGAAAGGCAAAAAAACATTATGACGAACGCTATGACAATGGCCGCCGCCGCCGTGCCTTTCTAAAGGGATATGGCCTGGCCAAAGGGTGTAAAACCCCGGCGGCACCGCTGATCACCTATGCCCCTTATTGGGGACGCATTAAGCCGGTAGATCCCAAGGCCCCCAACAAGCGCTGGAATGAAAGCCAAGTTCCCCCGGCCGGCAAATAAGTGGATTTCTGATGACAATTCACCCCAAGGGGTGAGGACGCACCGCGAAAATCCCCTTAGCTGTTTTTCTTTTTCGCTATGGGGACTCTCATGAAATTCAGAACACTTACTCTTTGCGCCATGAGTGTTATGGCACTGGCAAGCACGGCAGAAGCCAGAAAAAACAAAAAACCAATGCCACAACCGATACAACCCATTGTGTTGGGGGATACCCGGATGGATTGTGACCAATTGGCGGCCGAGGCCAATATTATGCAAACCATACTGGGTGGCGCGCCCGAGGCCGGCGTCTTTGGTGGTGAAATGGCCGCCAGAATTGGTGAAACGGCGATTAGCCAGGGCCTTCTTCACTCGGGCATGGCAAGCAAGCTGGGCGGTCGTGCTGGCGGCGCCATCAGCCTTCTGGGCCGGGCCGCCAAGGATGCGGGCAAACGCCGCGCCGAAGCTGAGGCCGCCCGCAAGGAATCGGCACAAAAGCGCTGGTATTACATTGTTGGTCTCTATCAAGGTCGACGTTGTGATCAGGTTCCGGCCCCAGCCCCGGCCCCAGTTGAAACAGCTGCCCCTGCGCAAGAGACGGCACCGGCCGCTACGCCTGCGGACTAATCGTCTAGGTCTTTACCGAAGCGGCAATTTGCTGTCGGAGCGCCTCCAGCGTTCCGGCGGCAATCGCGGCCCGGATACGCGC
>WFTT01000067.1 GCA_015485335.1 Robiginitomaculum sp. | reverse complement strand
GGCGCATACCCTATTCCCGATTCGCCTCGGGGTCCATACGACCCCGGCGAAATCACCTCTAAAATCTAATTTGCTTTTATTCTTCTTCAGGGGCCTGTGCTGGCGCATCAGAAGCCGGCGTATCGCTGGCTGCCGGGGCCTTGTCTGCCGTCGGTTCAGGCAGCGTCGGGGTGGTCGTCTCGGTTACCGGCGCACCAATCACCACACTGTCGCTGGATTTGCCAAGATTGGGTACCACAGTAAGTAAAATACTGGTGGTAAAAAACATGGCCCCCAATATTGAGGTTGAACGGGTCAGCACATCGGCGGCACCACGCCCAGACATCATACTGCCTGGACCACCGCCCATGCCCAACGCCCCACCTTCTGAGCGTTGCAACAATACCGTTGCCACCAGGGCAACACTGATGAGAAAATGAATCGTCAATAAAACTGTAGTCATGGCAATGGCGTCTCTGGTGCGATTAGGGCAATGAACCAGCGCACTTTGACACCGGCTCGGGCGCTATGTAGCGCAGGTCAGGTCCCGGCGCCAGTCCCGCAGGCTTTGCTCATGCAGTTTTTCCCGCAGTACATTGACCGTGCGGTCTACCTCGCCGGTCGTGCGCTCCAGAGATTCGCCATCAGCAAAGGCGGTAAAGGCCCCAAGGGCCAGCTCTTTGATCAACCGCAGCCTTTGTTCGGTTTCGCCATTTTCTTCCAGGGCTTCGGTGGTAATTTCCACCAGAGCACTGGCCAGCTCTACGGCATCAGGGGCACCGCGGCCACGCAAGCGGCGGCGTAATTCCCGGGCCAACCCGTCCACTTCTTCGGGGTTAATGCTGGCCCCGGTTTGTGGATCATCCAGTTTCAGTTCTACGGCAACAATAATGCGCATGGCCAAAGTACGGATACGTTCGCGGCTCATTTTCTGACGAGCTGCATTAATTGCATCCATATGAGTATTAGAGACGTCCTGCTCCCCATTCACACTGCTTTTCAGCGTATTGGGAGGATGAAATAATTCCGCACTGGAATCACGGCCAGATACGCCGCGTCGATCCGGCCCTACATAATCCCCCGTAACCACAAAACCTTTACGCGCGGTCACCGCAGCATGTATCCGGGCGGCCAGATCCCGCGTTGAAAACGGGCGCAGCAACAAATCATCAACGCCGGCATCCACTAGCTGGCGCACACTCTCGACCTTGCGATCCCAGCTGGTGGTAATGGCAACCACAAACGGATTAACCCCGATATCGCCCGTGCGTAGCTTTTTCATCAAGTCAGCAACCCCACCACCGGCATTATGCACCTCTGCTATGATAAGGTCATAATCCCCATGGGAGATATGCTTGCTGAAACTTTTGAACTCCTGGACGGATTCAATCTCGCGAAAACCAATCTCAAAAAGAGCCGCCCTGGTAACACGCAAATTGGTTGGCTCGGTATCAAACAAAAGAACCCGAGCTTCTTGAAACTTTTTATTTTGTACCATTACCCCGGTGCCTCCATTGCGCTTATCCTACGCTGGCAAGAGGCACTATACGGCTAAGGTATTGATAATACTTTACCAGAGCTATCGAAATTACAGGGATTTGCTGGCATCGATAATAGCAGAAAAATCAGCAGCCTTCAGGCTGGCACCTCCGATCAGGCCGCCATCAACATCCCTGAGCGCAAAAATCTGTTCAGCATTCGAGGGTTTTACCGAACCACCATAAAGAATACGGGCATTGGCAAGGATCCCCCCCCCCGCCTTTTCCAGCTTTGCCCGGATGTGTGCGTGCATGGCGGCAATATCCTCCGGCGTGGCCACCTTGCCGGTACCAATGGCCCAGACCGGCTCGTATGCCAACACACAGTTCTGTCCATCAGCCCCTTCAGGCAGCGACCCATCAACCTGTTTACCAACCACATCAAAAGCCTGTCCGGCTTCACGTTCCGCCAGGGTTTCGCCCACACAGACAATGGCAATCAGGCCCGCGGCAATCGCCGCCTCGGCCTTGGCTTTGACCTGCGCATTGCTTTCCCCATGATCAGCGCGGCGTTCGGAATGGCCAACAATAACATAGGCAGCGCCGGCATCCTTTAACATCGAGGCGGCAATATCGCCGGTATGGGCGCCATGATCTGCGTGATGACAGTCCTGGCCGCCGATTGCCAGGCCTGAGGCCCCGGCATCCCGAACCATATCGGCGACCAATGTTGCCGGCGGGCACAGCAAAACATCAAACATTGAGGGCATTTTACCGCCCTGCAGCGCCAACAGATCCGCGACTTCCTTGCGCGCCTTTTGCAAGCCGTTCATTTTCCAATTGCCTGCGATCAGCATTCGCCGTTCCATATCCTGCCCCTGTGCATATCTTCTGGAACAGGCTACCTAGCAGTATGGGTGATATTGGGCAATTGTACGTCTTGCCGTAATGGCTGCGCCCGCCTACATTCGCCGCACTTTTTGCACCCCTTCCTCGGAGTCCCTTATGCTTGAACAAATGCGTGCAATGGCCAAGTCGCCAGTGGCCATGGTCCTCATTGCTTTGCTGATCCTCAGTTTTGCTGTCTGGGGCATCAGCGATGTCTTTCGAGGCGGGCAAGGCGATGCCGTGGTTATTGTTGGCCCCAACAAGGTTTCGGTTCAGGATTATTCAGCCGCCTGGGATCGAGAGCTAAACCGCGTTATTACGCAAAGTCAGGGCAAGATCACTTCGAAGCAGGCACGCGATTTCGGCCTGGCGGACCAATTGCTGCAACGCATGACCAATGATGCTGCCCTGGATGCCAAGGCCGCCCAATTGGGCATCGGGGTTTCCGACCGTCTGGTGGCCAATGAAATCCGGGTTCTGGAAGCCTTTAAGGATCCGATCACCGGCAAGTTTGGCGAAGAACAGTATCGATCCATCCTGGCCAATGCCCGCTATACCCCCAAACAGTTTGAAAAAGATGTGCGCGGCGACCTGTTGCGTTCACAAATTACCGACCCGGTCATTAGTGGCGTCATGGCGCCGCGCTCTATGGCCAAAATCGATTTGGGCTTTCGTGGTGAACGCCGACGGATCACCGAAATCATCATGCCCGAAACCATTGTTGCCGATCCCGGTGAGCCAACAGAAGAGGAATTGATTGCCTTTTTGGACAAGCACCCGGGTGCCTTTGATACCCCAGAGCTAAGGGCCGCCTCACTGGTGACCATTTCCGCCAAGGATCTGGCATCGGAAATTGACGTTCCCGAAGACAAGATCAAAGAGCTATACGAATTTCGCAAAGGTGAACTGTCAGAGCCCGAAACCCGCAGCTGGGTGCAGATTGCTGCCCCGGACGAAGCTACGGCGAAAGTGATAGTTGAACGTCTCAAAGCCGGTGAAACCGCCGAAGAGATCACCAAATCCCTGAACCTCAATGATCCCATTGTGTTTGATAAAACGGCGGAAACCAACACCCCGGACGATCAGATTGCCAAGGCTGTCTTTGCCGCCAAGGAGGGTGAAGTCGGGGCCAGCGAAGGTCGCCTTGCCTGGGCCGCCTGGAAGGTCAATGCCATTACCCCGGCTGTTCAAAAAAGCCTGGAAGATGTACGCGAGTCCTTACGCGAAGAATATATCAAGGAAGAAGCCGCCGATCAGCTGTATGAACTGGTTGGCAATTTCGAAGATGCCCGGGCCAGTGGCGCCACACTGGAAGAAGCCGCCGAGGCCTCAAACCTGTTGCTGTTGTCCCTACCGCCGGTTGACCGTAATGGTCGTGATAAATCTCACCAGCCGGTTTCCGCCATCGCCGATGAGCCGGAAATTCTTAAAACCCTGTTCGAGACGGATGAATTGGTAGAATCCGACATTCTGGAAACCGAAAATGGCGATTATTATGTAGTGCGCACTGATGCCATCGAAGCCCCGCATACCCCGGCTTTGGACGAAATTCGTGACAAGGTTACCGAGGCCTGGAAAACCAATAAACGAGCCGAAGCCATCAAAGAGCTGGCCGACAAGATTGCTGACGCCCTGAAAACCGGGGAAGATGCCAACGCAGTTTCATCGCGATTTCCAGGCACCAAGGTTGAATCGGCAATTTTACAACGCGGACAGGCCGTGCCGCCACTGACCCAGCGTCATGCCGGCCAGATATTTTCCATTGCCAAAGGTAAAATCTCTATGGCGCCGGATCAATCCGGTAAAAACCTGATCATTGCTCGTCTGGATGCGGTTATCCCGGCGGGCACCCCGCCGGCATCCCTGCTTGAGCTTGGCCGTTCTTCCATCGGCGAAGCCCTGTCTGCGGATTTGCAGAATGAGTTTTTGCGTGGCTTGCTGGATCAGTACAATGTGCGCCAGGATCCTCGCCTCAAAGCCCTGGCGCTTGGTGAAAACCCCGAAGGCTGAATGACGTGACTTCTGCTCTGCGCTCCCCCGACGATGCCTTTTGCACGCGTTATGCCCGGGGGGACGCACAAATTCTCACCCGCACAATTATTGATGACCTGATTACGCCGGTGGCTGCCATGCTGCGCCTGGGGCCGCAAAGTCCCAATATTTTCCTGATGGAATCGGTGCAAGGGGGCGACTGGCGTGGCCGCTATTCCATTATAGGCCTCAACCCGGATGCACGCTGGCGTGTCCGGAATGGCCAGGCCGAAGAAGTGGGGATTGACGGCAAATGGACCCCGATTTCAGCGGACCCCATAGAGGCCTTGCGCCAGTTTATCAAATCATCGCAAATCGAATTACCCTCCGGTCTGCCACCCATGGCCGCCGGTGTGTTTGGCTATCTTGGCTATGACATGGTACGCCATGTTGAGAACCTGCCCGCCCCCAACCCCGATGCGCTGGGCCTGGATGATGCCATGTTATTGCGCCCAACCCTGGTGGCCATATTTGACTCCGTAGCACAGGAAATCGTGCTCTCCACCCCTGTGCGCCCGCATCCAGATCAAAGCGCAGAAGAGGCCTATGAGAGCGCCATGCAAAGGCTTGACCATCTGCAAGGCCGTCTTGGTACGCCAGTACAAAGCAGCCTCATTGCGCAAGGCGATGAAGATCCGCCCATGGCAGAACCGACCAGCAATACAACACCCGAACATTACCGGGATATGGTAGAGCGCGCCCGCGAATACATACAGGCCGGCGACATTTTCCAGATGGTACCCAGCCAGCGCTTTAGCGCGCCCCTGAGTGAGCATCCCTTTGCGCTATATCGTTCTTTGCGCCGGTTAAACCCCTCGCCGTTTCTATATTATCTCAATTTTGAAGACTTTAGCGTGGTGGGTTCCAGCCCGGAAATTCTGGTCCGCGTGCGTAATCGCAAAGTCACCATTCGCCCCATTGCCGGCACCCGCCCGCGTGGGATGACCCCAGCCGAAGATGCCGCCTTGGAAGCCGATTTGCTGGCCGATCCAAAAGAACGGGCAGAACACCTGATGTTGCTGGATCTGGGGCGTAATGATGCCGGGCGCGCCTGCAAGGCCGGCACCATACAGGTTACCGAACAATTTGGTGTCGAGCATTACAGCCATGTGATGCACATCGTTTCCAATGTCGAGGGCGATCTGGATGACGACAAAGATGCGGTGGACGCCCTGTTTGCAGGCTTTCCCGCCGGCACCGTTTCTGGGGCCCCAAAAATCCGCGCCATGGAGATCATCAACGAACTGGAAGTAGAAAAACGCGGCCTCTATGCCGGCGCCATTGGTTATTTCTCCGCGGGCGGCGATATGGATACCTGTATCGCGCTGCGCACCGCGGTGATCAAGGATGGCACCATGTATGTTCAGGCCGGTGGCGGCGTGGTACTGGATAGCGACCCTGAGGCCGAACGCATGGAAACCGTGCATAAATCACGGGCGCTGTTTCGCGCGGCGGCACAGGCCTGGCGCTTTGAAGAGACCGCCTGACTTAAAGCTCGGCAGAGCGTAAGCGCAATCCCCGTTCCTGTGCCTGTTTATGCGCCATGGCCGCGCGCAAAGAAACCATTTTAATGCCCTGTTTTTCCAGAATTTTTGGCCAGTTTTTTAATGCTTCCATACTGGCAGGTCGTGGGTGAGCAATGACCACGACCACGCCATTTTTCATGGCCAGTTTTTCCGCGCGTCGCATTTGCGTGGCAATAGCAGTCGGCGTGTCCAGATCATCCAGAAATACATCTCGCCTAATCATTGGTACGCCGCGTTTACCCACCGTGCGGGCCGCGGCGCTTTTGCCACTGGTTACGGAATCCAGAAAAAGCAGGCCCCGATCATGTAAAAGGTCTGCCACTTCGGCCACACAGCGCGCACAGGCCGTAAAACGGCTGCCCATATGGTTGTTGACGCCAATAACACCGGGTACCCGTTCCAGCGCAGCGGCCAGTCGCTGTCGGTTTTGATCAGCACTCAGTCGGCGTAACAAAGCCCCCGGCCCTGGGTCCTCCAGCCCAAAAGGTTCCATCGGCATGTGCAACAACACTTCATGGCCGGCGGCCTTGGCCTCTATGGCCCAATTGGCCGCATCCGGTACATATGGCAAAATGGCCATGGTCACCGGCATGGGCAGATCCAGCGCCATTTGTGACCAAGCCTTCGCCGGGCCAATATCATCAATCACCAGTGCGATCATCGGGCGCATCAATGGATCCTGATCTGCACGAACCGCCGTTTGGGGCGCTATGCTGGCCATTTTTATAATAGGATCAGGCACAGAAAATGTCGGCTGGGTTTTGGCGCTGGCCCCGGCGCGCATAGGGATAAAACCTGCCAGTGTCATGGACATAGCCACGGCCCCCACCAGCGTACCCAGAATGGCAAACCAGCTTATGCGCCTTGGCTTTTGCGACACAGGGTTGGCCGCCAGCAGGGCCCGAACCCGGCGAAGGCGTTCCAGACGCGCACTTTTGGAATCATGAGAAAGAGTGTCCATGACTTAATCAGGCGTGTTTATAGTTACCATAAGGTTAGCAAACCCCATTGCCGCTTGCGTCTCTACGCCCTAGATTGCGCAAAAATTCTACCAAGCGGAACGCCTGCCCCATGATCCTGATCATCGATAATTACGACAGTTTCACCTATAATCTGGTGCATTATGTAGAGGAATTGGGCGCCCGGACCGACGTGCTGCGTAATGACACCCAAAGCGTTGAAAACGTGCTGGCCCGCAATGCCAATGGCATTATTTTATCCCCCGGGCCATGCGATCCGGACCGAGCGGGTATCTGTCTTGAACTGTTGCGCCAAGCACCCGATGACCTGCCCATTTTAGGGGTTTGTCTGGGTCATCAGGCCATTGGCCAGGTCTTTGGTGGCAAGGTGGTCCGCGCCAAATCCATCATGCACGGCAAGACCAGCCCGATCCTTCATGATGGCAGTGGTGTTTTCAAAAACATCCCTGATGGGTTTGAAGCGGCGCGTTATCACAGCCTGGCTGTGGAACGTGACAGCCTGCCCGATTGTCTGCGCATTACCGCCCAGACCAGTGACGGCGTAATTATGGGGCTTTGCCATCAGACCCGGCCGGTCCATGGCGTCCAGTTTCACCCTGAATCCATCGCTTCGGACCACGGCCATCAGATCTTGCAAAATTTCATGAACTTTTGCGCACAGACGGCCCGCGCCGCATGAACACCTTCACCCCGATACTGGAAAGACTGGCATCAGGCCAGCCATTGGACACCGCCATGGCGCGCGATGCATTTTGCCAGATCATGGATGGTGAAATTGATAACGCGCAGATCGGGGCCTTCTTGATGGGTCTGCGTATCACCGGCGAAAGCACGTCCATCATTACCGAAGGGGCATTGGCGCTACGCGCCCGGCTCAGCCCGGTAAACGCCCCCAAAGGGGCCATCGACACCTGTGGTACGGGCGGCGATTCCAAGGGTACCTATAACATCTCCACCGCGGCAGCGCTGATCGTGGCCGGAGCCGGAGTTTGCGTTGCCAAGCATGGCAATAAGGCGCTCAGTTCCAAATCCGGTTCGGCCGAAGTGCTAGAAGAACTGGGCGTACGTATGCAGATCAGCCCGGCCCAGGTCGAGACCTGTATGACCGGTGCCAATATCGGTTTCATGTTTGCCCCGGCCTTGCATGTGGCCATGCGCCATGTGGCACACGCGCGCCGGGCGCTGGGCATTCGCTCTATCTTCAATCTGGTGGGACCGCTTTCCAATCCGGCGGGGGTGCACCATCAATTACTGGGTGTTTTTGATGCCAAATGGACCGAGCCCATGGCCAAAGCCCTGCACCAGTTGGGCGGCAAGCGCGCCTGGGTAGTTCATGGCAGTGATGGCCTGGACGAGATTACCACCACCGGCCCCACCCGGGTAAGCGCCCTGGAAAACGGACAGGTGAAAACCTTTGACATTCAACCAGAGGATTTTGACATTTCCCGGGCCAGAGAAAGCGACCTGGTGGGCGGCGACCCGGCGCATAATGCCCGCGCCATCTATGCTCTGTTAGAAGGCGAACGCGGACCATTTCGCGATATTGCACTGCTGAACGCCGGGGCGGCGGTTTATGTGGCCGGGCAAGCAACTGACGTAAGCGCCGGCATTAAGATGTGTGAAAAAGCACTGGATGACGGCAAAGCCGCCGCTGCGCTGGCCACGCTGGTTCACCTGTCCAATGAGCCATAGACATGAACATTCTGGAACACATACTGGACACCAAACGCGACGAAATTGCCGCTGGCAAAGCCACAGCATCCATGCAAGACCTTCTTGGCCAGATACAGAGATGTACCCTGCCACGCGGCTTTGTACAGGCCCTTAAATCTCCACCAACAGGGACCAGCATCGCCCTGATTGCTGAAATCAAACGCGCCAGCCCGTCCAAGGGCCTGATCCGCGAAGATTTTAACCCGGCCAGCCTTGCCAAAGCCTATCAGGACGGCGGCGCGACCTGTTTGTCGGTACTGACCGATCGTGAATATTTTCAGGGACAGAATGCCTTTTTGGACGAAGCCCGGGCCGCCTGTACCCTGCCCGTTTTGCGAAAAGACTTTATCATTGATCCCTGGCAGGTGGTGCAATCACGCGTGCTGGGGGCAGATTGTATATTGCTGATCATGGCGGCACTAGAAACCACTCTGGCCAATGAGCTGGCCAGTCTGGCCCAGGATCTGGGCATGGACGTATTGGTCGAAGTGCATAATGCGAAGGAAATGGAGGCAGCGCTTACCCTGCCCGTTCGCCTGATCGGGATCAACAACCGCAATCTTTCCACCTTTGAAACTTCGCTGAGCGTAACCGAAACCTTGGCCAGTGAAATTCCGCCTGCAGCATTGCTGGTTTCGGAAAGCGGGATTTATACTGCCGCTGACATTGCCCGCGTCAAAAAGGCCGGGGCCAGTGCCGTATTGGTTGGCGAAAGCCTGATGCGACAGGACAATGTGGAACAGGCAACGCGAACGCTGCTGGCCTGACTTCCTGGCAAACCCTTGACGCATGAAAAGAACATCTATAGAACATTCGCTATAGATTCGTTTTTTGTTCTGGTGAGACCATGCTAACCGCGAAACAACATGACCTTTTGCTATTTATCAACAAACGCCTGAACGACAGCGGTATATCGCCCTCGTTTGATGAAATGAAAGACGCCCTGGGGCTAGCCTCAAAATCCGGCATTCACCGGCTGATCACAGCTTTGGAAGAGCGCGGTTTTATCCGTCGTCTGGCGCACCGTGCCCGGGCGCTGGAGGTGGTCAAACTGCCCGAAGACCTGCAGAGTGGCGAAACCCCGGAAACCAGAATCAAGGATTTCAAGCCCAATTTTTCCGCGGCCATGTCCCGCCGTGACTTGCCAGAACCCGCCAACAGCGTTGATGTGCCCCTATTGGGCCGCATTGCGGCTGGCACGCCCATCGAGGCCATATCTCATGAAACCGCCCGCATTGCCGCCCCGGCGGATATGCTTGGCCATGGTGAGCATTTTGCCCTGACCGTTCAGGGGGATTCCATGATTGAAGCCGGCATTCTGGACGGCGATACGGTGATTATTCGCAAGGCCGATACGGCACGAAATGGCGAAATCATTGTCGCCCTGGTGGATGATGAAGAGGCCACGCTGAAACGCCTTCGCAAGAAAAACGGCTCTGTGGCTCTCGAAGCTGCTAATCCGGAGTACGAGACCCGTATTTTCGGTCCGGATCGGGTCAAGGTACAGGGCACCCTAGTGGGGTTGGTCCGCCGTTATCATTAATTGACTTCACGATAACGGCCTTATTTTGTGGGCCTGTTCCATTTTCGTTGTCTTGGTTGTATGGGACGAAGCTTGGGCCGTTTTCCCAAATATATTAAGGCACTGCCACCATCGCGACGGGAGGCAATGATCAACTTTTCATCCGGGCAATTGGCCTGATTTCGTGCGCCAGGCTGAAGAGCCGTTATGACCAGATCAGCAATCCGACAATCTTCGCCCAAATGATCAAGCTGGCGATTAAAAACAATGCGGCGGCCATCTTCCAGCCAGGCAGAACAGCCGCTGACATCACAGGGCAATTGTTTTTTCGCCTTTTTCAGGTGCATAGCGCGCTCTGGGGCAATGGCCAGTGCGGTCGCAAACTGTTCCAGTTCAAATTGGGATATATCGCCAAAACCGATCACACTTTCCTGCCCTTGGATTTGCACTTTCAAGGCTCCACCAGTGGACGTAATCACCCCGTCGGGCACTGATGCCTGGGTCCATAGCCCCAGGCCAGACAGGATCAGAGCCAGACCCCAAAGACGACGGCGTTCGCGCATAAGGCATACCAGCAACAGACCAATGGCAATCAACCCCAATACCAGCGCCGGGGCGGCATTAATGCGGGCCAGCGCCCCGGGATAATGGGCAACCGCGTGGGCAATACCCATAATGACATCCAGCCCCCAGCCAGCCAGAACGAAAAAGGGTGCACCGGCCCCGATCGGATTGAGCAAGGCACCAGCCAGCAAAGAAGGCATGACAATAAAGGTAAAGATTGGCATGGCGGCAATATTGGCGATCAGGCCATAAACGGCGGTGCGATGAAAATAAAAGGCCGCAAAAGGCCCAGTGGCCAGGCCAGCAATCAAACTGGTCAGCGCCAAAGCCGCCAAAAGGCCGAGCAAATGCAACGCCAATTGCCATGGGGTAAAACCTGTCCCTTTTGGCAAAACCCGCCCTCGTGCGCCGACCCATTCATAAAAAGCAATCAGTGCCAGCGCGGCAGCAAACGACATCTGAAAACCCGGCGATATTACATTTTCCGGCGATAAGGCGACGACAATCAGCGCGGCTAAAGAGATGGTGCGCAGGGAAAGGGCGCGACGATCAAACAAAACCGCGGCCAAGACCACGGCTGTCATGACAAAGGCCCGTTGCGTGGGCGCACTGGCTCCGGAAAGCAAAAGATAGACAATCGCCACGGCCAGCCCCAGCAAGGCCGCCGGCTTGCGCGCATCATAACGCCGCCCGATTGCCGGTATGGCGGCCAGAGCCATCGCCCCGCCACCAAAGACTAACCCGGCAACCAGGCCCATATGCAGGCCCGAAATTGCCAGCATGTGCGCCAATCCGGCTTCGCGTAAGTCATAGGCGGTTTTCTCGCTGATGGCACTGCGATCCCCAGTCACCAGCGCCGCGGCCACGGCGCCCTTTTGGCCGCCCAGACTTTCCCGAATACGCAGCGCCATAGCCCGCCGGATTTTGGACAGATGCAGGGGCGCTGTACTGGCCGGTTCTGAGGCCGGCATCAAATGCAAATGCCCATAAGAAAACCCGGTGCCACCAATTTGCCGGAACCAAGCATCACGGGCGAAATTATAGCCACCCGGGAAACTGGCCGCGGCGGGGGCCTGTAACGCGGCGGTGAATTGCACCTGATCACCAGGTTCTGCATCCTGGCGAAAGCTGCTGATGCGTATGTATTTTGGGATTTGGCGGGTAGGCAAATGCCCAAGGGCTTGCGGGGCAATCAGATAGCGCGCGCGATGACCGCGTTCTTTATCAATGGTCAGCACCCGTCCTTGCCCCCGATAGACCGTGCTCTGCTCATTGAGAACCGGTGCCG
>WFTT01000066.1 GCA_015485335.1 Robiginitomaculum sp. | reverse complement strand
TTCAAGTCGCTTAAAGCCGAAATGATCTGGCGACAGAAGTGGAAGACACGACGGCAGGTGGAAACTGCAATCTTCCAGTACATCAATGGCTTCTACAACACGCGCCGCCGCCACTCTTACCTCGGCGGCATCAGCCCACTGGCATTCGAAGCAAAGGTAGGATAATGAAGTGCAGTGACCGGCACAAAACCGTTACAAGTCCACTTTGCGGCAGCAACCTTGTGGACTGGTAGATTGTCCATCACCACAACATCCCCCTTTTTCAAGGTCGGAGCGAGTTGGGTTTTGATGTACGTGACAAACGCCGGACCATCCATCTGACCGTCCAGCACCCATGGCGCGGTCATGCCATCATGACGCAAGCCAGCGATGAACGTCATGGTTTTCCAATGGCCGTGGGGAATGGGGGCCACCAGTCTTTGCCCTTTGGCGGATCGCCCGCGCAGCCGGGCCATCTTGGTGCTCAGTCCGGTTTCATCAAGGAACACAATCTTGCCCAGCAAGTGCAGGTTTCGTTTCAGCCAATCCTGGCGCTTGCGCCAACGGCTCCGGGCCGCACGCACATCGCCACGCTCTTGCTCACTGGCGTGCGGCGTTTTTTTTATAGGTGATCTGGCGACGGCGCAGCCAGTCATCCAGCGTCGAAGAGCCAACACGCAAGCCATGTTCCGCTTGCAGGCGGGCACACATTTCAGCCAGCGTCAGGTCTGGTTGTTCGGTGATCCAGCCGATAATATCATCGGCAAATGGATCGAGCTCGCTCTTGCGCCTCGCTCTCTTTTTGACATCAACATGGCCCAGTTCATTCGCTTGCCTGACCAGACGGACCGCCGTAGAAGCTGCCACCTGGAACCGCCGTGCCGCTTCGCGACGCGAAACCCCCGAAGCAACCAAATCAACAATACGAAGCTGTAAATCCCAAGATAAAGCCATGATAATTCCTCCTGATTCCTTGAATCAGAAGAAAACGCCCACGTAAACCAGTATTTGATTCTATCTACGCCGGAAGTGCTCTATCCCGCAAATTTTCTGTTTTTTCTCACGTGCGTGAGAACAAAAGGGGTATCCTGATGGTGCATTTTTGAGAACAAAGCCAGTATAAAGTCTAACGTTAGACTGAAAAGCAGTCTCATAAAAGTCTAATGATTTTACCGGATGCTTTCGAATTCATTGAAAATAATGAGGAAAATGGTGCGCCCACAAGGACTCGAACCTTGGACCCGCTGATTAAGAGTCAGCTGCTCTACCAACTGAGCTATAGGCGCATAACCATTGAACAGGCAATCAGCTTAGCCATGGGGGCGTGATTTGCAAGTCTGACTGGCAGGGCAGGGTGGTGCTCAGATCAGCTGGCAGAGCGACCGCGGATTTCGCATTCGCGCAACAGCATGCCAAGAGCGCCATGTTTGGATTGTGTAAGTTTAACGATCTCGTCAAAGGATATATTAGAGATTCGATGGCCTATACTGCACATGTCCTGTATATGCTGAGACAAGAGCAGGCGCAGAGCCTGATCGCTCAGCTTGTCCAGCTGTGGCATGTCTTCGGCTTCGCGTTCAATACGGTCAAGGCGCTCGTCTAGGGATTCCATAAGGGCTCGCAATGGAAAGTGTCAAAAAACGTACATCATCACGCGAACGCAGCGACTATGCGTGTAATGCAGAGCGATCATTTAGGGATTCCGATTGGGGTTTAAACCTGTCCGATCAGACAGGATAAAGCTTAATATACTTTAACAAACTGACCCTAGATTAATATCTCAAGATTACGGATGGCCTCCACGACGGCCTGCAGGCGCGTTGGCACCATCATCTTCTTTTTGGCATTTTCTATATGGTAATGAACGGTGCGTTCCGAGATCTCTAGCAATTGAGCAATTTCCCAGTCGGTTTTGCCCTGGGCGACCCAGCTGAGGGTTTCGCGTTCCCGGTCCGACAGGCCGCCATCATGGCGTATCCCCTGTAGCTCTGATCCGGGGAAAAGGTCACAGGCCCGGCGGTAAAACGCCAGGATCACCATTTCCATAAGCATCAGGGCCTGGGCATCAATATTTTTAAAGTCGCCGGCGATATACATCATTGTGGGCCGACAACTGCGCCCCTTGAGGGGAAAGCAATAGCCCTTTTCCAGACCAGCTTTTTTGGCGCGGTTGTAAATTTTATGGCCGCGTCTGGATAACTGGGCAATGTCGAAGATTTTGGCGAAGGATATCGGCTTGCAGGAATACTGGGTGGCCCGAAAGGTCGGGCTGTCGAAAAAACTGTTGGTGGCGAAATACTCCGTCAGATAGGTATCGGGAACCGTACCCAGAATCAGATTTTCGCGCCAGTCATCTCCGGCCCGGCATATCTCGGCCAGGGTGTATGGACCCAAAGAAAACGTATCCAGATAACGACTGAACAGGGTGACCAGGGTGTTGGCATCTGACGCACGGCCAATTTCCAGAATAATATCCGGCAGGCAGGTGTCACGGCTCTGGGTGGCAGCGCTCATGCGTGTCCCCTTCGGAAACTATATAGCATAAATATCATGCCAAGGCAAAAAATGGGCTATAAAGCGGCAGTATATTACCAAAAAATAACATAAAATCGGGCATGGGCGAGAACAGAGAGGAGAGGCTCAATCCGGTTCAGAGCCTGGTGCCAGGCAGAGGTGCAGTCCATTCAGCGCCGGTTTCATCAGGATCTGGCATGACAGGCGCGAGTTTTCTTTGACGTCGAAGGCTTCGTCCAGCATGTCCTCTTCTTCGCTGGTCGGCGGGACCAGCTTGTCGGTCCAGGCCGGGTCTACATAGACATGACAGGTGGCACAGGCACAGGCGCCACCGCATTCGGCCTTGATCGGCAAGCCATAATCGCGAATGACCTCCATGGCGCGCCAGCCCTCAAGGGCCATCAGGGCGTGCTCCTGGCCATCCATGGTGGTCACATTAAGAATGATTTCGGGGTCTTCTGGAATGGTATTCATGATCGCCGATTAGCGTGCCTGACCGGGGGATGCAAGGGCCGGCTTCACCTGGTCAAATGCTGTTCACAGCGCGCCAGCCAGTCTTGAATGGCCGGGAAGGGGGCAAGGGAAAATCCTCCCTGTGGGGCGAGGCGGGTATAGGCCATCAGGGCGATATCGGCGAGGCTCATCTGCCCCTTCACCAGCCAGTCCTGATCGACCAGCGAGCGTTCCATCAGGCCCAGCGCCGCCATACCTTTTTGCATCAGGGCCGGATCGATATCGGCCTCATCCACGCCGCGATACTGGATCAGCGCCCGGCGTACCGCTATGGCTGGCTCGTGGGTGTATTGCTCCCAGAACAGCCAGGCATGCATTTGCGCGCGCCGATAGGCATCTTCGGGGATCAGGGCCGAGCCTTCGGCCAGATACAGCATGATGGCATTGGACTGGGCCAGTGTTCGCTGATCGGCGAAGACAATGGCCGGCACCTGCCCGGCAGGATTGATGGATTGTAAAAAGTCCTCGGTTTGGGCGGCCCCGTCAAAGATGGGTGTCTCTATCCACTGGTAAGGCAAAGAGAGAAAATCCGCCACCATGCGTACTTTTTCGCAATTGCCCGAACCGGTAAAGCCATACAGGGTGAAAGCCTCCATGGCTTATTTCACCCCCAGTTTTTGCTGCAGGCTGGTCGAAGAGGTGGTGTATTGAAAGCGCAATTTGGCGTCTGGCTTCACATACCGAAATGCCTGTTGCGCCATCAAAGCGGCCTCGTGAAATCCTGACAGGATGAGCTTTAACTTGCCCGGATAATGATTGATATCGCCAATGGCGAAAATGGTGGGCACATTGGTTTCAAATTTTTCGGTATCTACCGGGATCAGATTGTTTTCCATGGCAATACCAAAGTTTGCCACGGGGCCCAGCTTCATGGTCAGGCCAAAAAATGGCAGCAACACATCGCACGGCACCTCGATATCCCCGTCGGCAGTTTTCATGGTAACCCCTTCCAGAACCCCGTCTTCGCCGTGCAATTCCTTGATCTGGCCGGTATAAAGCGTCATGCCGCCTGCGGCGACCAGGGTGCGCATTTTACTGACACTGTCCGGGGCGGCACGAAAATCCGGGCGGCGATGCACCAGGCCAAGGGATTTGGCCAGTGGACGCAGGTTCAATGACCAGTCGAGCGCCGAATCACCACCGCCGGCGATCAGGATATTCTTGTCGCGAAAATCCTCCATATGGCGCACCGAATAAAACACGCTTTTGCCCTCAAAGGCATCGATATTGGGGATGGGGGGCTTTTTGGGCTGGAACGAGCCACCACCGGCCGCAATCACCACCACCGGGGCATCAATGGTGGTCCCCATATCGGTGGTCAGGCGCCATTTACCATTGTCGCGTTTTTTCAGATCTATGGCCATCTGGCCCAGATGAAATTGCGGGCTGAACGGCGCGATTTGCTGTAACAGGTTTTGCGTCAGATCATCCCCGGTCAGCACTGGAATGCCGGGAATGTCATAAATGGGCTTTTCTGGATACAGCTCGGCGCATTGGCCGCCGGGCCGATCCAGAATGTCGACCAGATGTGCTTTTAAGTCCAACAGGCCCAGCTCGAACACGGCAAACAGACCCACCGGGCCGGCACCGGCGATGATCACATCGGTTTCAAAATGGCTGCCCGGGGGGATAGCTTCAAAGTTTGGTGCTTGTGTGGTCATGGCATTCCTCGTCTTTAGGAGGTGTTACGGCGCACACTCTGTAATATCAAGCGCGTTTGCGGCGATGTGGCACCGTGCCGCTATCTCTACTTGCCAGTTGCGCTGCATTCTGTAGGTTCCGGCGCAAAAGCAATGAGAAGCCATCCATGACCCAATATACCTCTGATCCGCGCATGAACACTGGTCCCGAATGCCAAACCATGGATGACGTCCGCTATGAGATTGACCGGCTGGACCGCTTGCTGGTGCAATTGATCAAAGAGCGCCAGGATTACATGGATGCGGCGGCGCGTATCAAGCCGGATCGTGAGGCCGTGCGCGATGAGGCTCGCATCGAAGATGTGGTACAAAAAGTTCTTAACAGCGCACAAAAAGAAGGCCTGAGCGCCCAGATCGCCGAGCCGGTCTGGCGCACCATGGTGGAACAGTGCATTGCCTATGAATTTTCGCGCTGGGATGATTTGCGCAACGCCTGAATGCGCATTTTATAGGTATGCTGATCAATAAATTTCAGCGCCTCTTCCACAGATTTCTGTACTTCCTGGGCGGCGATGGCCCGCGCGGTCAGCCCCTGATGCCCACTGATTTCTGCCTTTTCACAGGCCCTTGCCAAACCATGGGCGCCGATGCTGCGGGCGGACCCTTTGAGAGAGTGTGCCGCCGAGGCCCAGCTTTCCTGATCGGCCTTGGGATCCAGCAGGCGAGACCACATTTCCACCTGTTGGCGAAACAGGGCAAAAACCTCGGCCTCCAGATCCGCATCGCCGCCGCTATAGCGCTGTAAATGTTCCAGATCGATGGCGGCGTTTTCGGCCATGGTTTTTTTCCTGGGTGAATGGCTTGTTCAGCTTGGCTTCATGTTGGTTAATTTACCCTTATGGCATATATGAATCATCCCCCGCCCTGCAAGGAGGCCCCGATGCGCACCAGATTATTTCTAACCGCCGGTATGCTTGGCGTTTTGCTTGGGTATGCAGGCCTTCCCACCCCGGCGGCACAGGCCGACGAGCCGGAACGCTTTGTAGCCCCCAAAATGGCCGTGCATAATGGTGATGGTGCCCGTCAAAACCGCGAAAGCCATGCGCGGGATAATCGTCGGAACGGTAATCATAATGGTGACAGTTCACGCCGGGGCAATCGCCATCGAGACAACCAGAACCATCAATTCCGCAATCGTGACCGAGACGATGATGCCCGCAATCATCGCCGGTATAATAACAATCGAAATTACAGCACTCATAACGACAATAACCGTTACGACCGGCGCTATGATCGTCGTCATGAACGCCGCGAGGCCAGGCGTCACGAACGTAATGAGCGGCGCTATGAGCGCCACGAACGCCGCGAGGCCAGACGCGCGCACCGTCGTCACGAGCGCCACGAGCGTCGCGAAGCCCGCAGTTATTATCGCGATAATTACTATTACGGGCGCCATAACCATTCCACTTTCTCATTCAATCTTGGCTATGGCAGCTATGGTTATGGCAACCGCTATGGCTATCCCTATTACAGTGGGTATGATTTGTATCCCTGGTGGTATGGGGACCGTTACGGCTATCGCAGTCGCACCGGATACCGCACCGGATACGGACACCGCGGCCATTCCAATATCTATTGCACTGATCCATACCACCGAAGCTATGGTACCAACTGGGGCCGAAATTACAGCGACCAGTTCGCCTACAGTTCCTATACTGATGGCACGTATGGCGGCATTGATGTGCGCGATTGTCACCGTGAAACCCATCGTGGGATGTTTGGGCGCCGGGCCGCCATCATCTCTTCAATGATCTGTTATGATAATGACAGTGGTGAATATTACGAAACCGGTGCCCACACTCTGGTTCGCTATATTTACTAGTGCCGGTCTAAATTGGTCTTTGCAAGGATCACCAATATACAGGCCCCGGCTTTCCGGGGCCTGTTTTTTTTAAGGTTTAGGGATTTACCGCATAGACGGCACAAACACTGGCGGTCACGGTTTGCGGCACGTGATCTGATGGCAGGTTCAAGGCATCTATGTCGGCCTGGCTAATGGTGATGGTCTTGCCGTTTTTAAAACGGGCAGAGGCAACCACCGGGGATGCCTCGGCGGCCATGGGGGCATTGCGGGCCATACTGTAACGGTTCATGACCCGGCCGGGCTGTGACGTCCAAGACCCCAGACAGGGGCCATTGCCTTCCTGCAGAACCATCAGATGGCCCAGCTTGGCCCCGGCGGCCTTGGCGCTGGCCTCGGCCCGTTTGGCTGCATCCGTAACGGCGGCCTCATAGGCCTGGCGGTTAACTTCGGCGGTGCGTTCCAGATAGATGCGCATGCGCGAGGATTGCTCCGGCCCCAAGGCCAGCGCCGCGGCGCGTGCCTTGCCGGCCTTGTCCACATCCAGCATGATCACTTTCAAGGATACCTTGGCGGCATAGCCTTCAACCTTGTCGGCGCGGTTGTTTTCGATCCGATCGCCGTTTTTGTCCCGGTATTGCTTGTAATAGGGCTCAACCGATACGGAACTGGTCACCCGGGCATCATCGCCGGCCACTTTCTTGACGGTGGTATAGGCCAGACGCGCCCGTTCCACCGCGGCCTGCATGGCGTCATCGGCATTGGCGCCGGTTTCGCGAAATTCCACGCCAAAGCTGGCGCGATTGGGGGGCACTTCCAGCTTGGCCCGCCCCTGGGCTTCAATAACCGGGCTTTTGGTCCAATAGGGTTGTTCAAAGACACGTTCCTGGGCCAGTGCCGGGCCGCTTAATGCCAAAGCCATCAGACTGGTAAGGGGGATAAGTTTCATGGGAAGCCTCTTTTTTCTTTGTCCATACGCATCTTAGGCAAAACCGTCCATGTGGCAAATTAAACTCTACTCCCTTTTGTATCCAGAACCATCATACCAAGATGGATGACCCGGCGCGTCCTTCCCTCTGGACCAGATCGCATTTCCTTTCAGGGTTCCCGGACTAAATCCGGGGGCCCTGGGATTGTGGCTCCACCCTTCGAGGCTCACTACGTTTGTACCTCAGGATGAGGTACGATTAAAATTTGACACCGCCTCATAGTGAGGTGGCCCGTAGCGCCCTCGAAGGATGGATAGAATAATATCTTAGCGGCACGGATGTGGGACAAGCTTTGGTTATCCCCATCCCCAAAACCCTAGCACCAGCATAGAGGCAATCTCTTTCCTCTTCCCAGAGAGTGGGAGAAATCCCCCGCATAGCAAACCCAAGGGTCAAAGAGGGGCAAAAGCTACCCCTCGGCATGCCCGTCTTTACCCCTTAATGGCCCCTGAAATGCTCAAAAGTGACCCTGAAATGCCCCTGATTTACCCCTCACTACCCCTAAATTCGCGGGGATAAAGTGAAGTTATGCCCATCGCCAAACAGGGGGCTAGAATGGTGCATTTATTCCTTCAGATACCGGTCAAAATACGAAAAGAACAGATGCAGCAAATGCTTGCGCTGGGCCTTGCCGCGCACGCCGTGGCGTTGCCCCGGATAGGTCATCATTTCAAAAGGCAGGTCCTTTTCCTGCAAGGCGGCATAGACCTGGGTCGAATTGGCAAAAATCACATTATCGTCGGCCATGCCATGGATCATCAGCAAGGGCGAGCGCAGATCGTCCAGATAGCTCATGACGGATCCGTTTTTATAGCCCTGGGGGTTGTCCTGGGGGGTGCCCATATAGCGTTCGGTATAATGGGTGTCATATAAGGACCAGTCGGAAACCGGCGCACCGGCAATGGAGGCGGCAAAGGGGTCGGGGGCGCGTAAAGTCAGCATCAGGGTCATATACCCGCCATAGCTCCAGCCATGCAGACCAACCCGTTTGGGGTCCACATAGGGCAGGGAGCGCACAAAGTTCAGTCCGGCCAATTGGTCTTCAACCTCAACCCCGGCCATGGCATGATAAAGGGTATCCTCAAAGGCCTTGCCACGATTGTTGGAGCCACGATTGTCCAGGCGAAAATAGACATAGCCCGCCTGGGGGTAGAGTTGGTCTGTACCGCCGCGCCACGCGCGACGCACCAGATGAACACCGGGGCCGCCATAGACGTTGATGATCGCCGGATAGCGTTTGGCCGGATCAAAATTGGCTGGTTTATAGAGCATATAGTGCAGCGCTGTGCCGTCTTTGGCCTTGATGGTACCAAATTCGGGGGTGATGTGCGTGTCTTTATAGGGAAAATAAGGGTGGGTTTCATCCAGCCGGTTTTCCTCAACCCAGGCAATGCGTTTGCCCTTGGTGGTATAAAGCGCCGTTTGTGGCGGGGTGTCGGGGTCGGAATAACGGCCGATATAGCGCCGGGCCTTGGCATCCATGGTCACGGACCAGCTGCCCCCGTCCGGAGTGATCTGGCGTATGCGGGCATTTTTCTTGTTGGTATAACTGGTCACAAACAGATGTTGTTCAATCGGGGTTTTGCGCCAGCCAGTAAAATAGACCAGGCCGCGCTTTTCATCCACGCCGACAATGGCGCTGACCGGCCAGTCCCCATGGGTGATCTGACGGATCAGCTTGCCGGTATTGGTGTAAAGATAAAGATGGCGAAAGCCGCTACGTTCCGAAGACCATAAAAACGCCTTGCGTCTTTTCAGGCTGTGAAAGTCCGAGGACAGATTGATCCATGTCTTGGCGGTTTCCGTCAAAACAGGGGTGGTTTGGCCAGTTTTGGGGTCTGCGCGCAGCAAATCCAATTGTGTCTGGGCACGGTTTTCCCGCTGTACCAGTACGCTCTGGCTGTCCCGATCCCAATTCACCCGGGCCAGGTAAATATCGTCATTCCTGCCCAGGTCCACCCGGGTCTGGGAATGGTCGGCCAGGTCCACAATGTTCAGCGTAAAGGTGACATTGGGCTGGCCGGCACGGGGGTAACGCTGGGGCACAATGCGGGCCGACTTGGCACCGATTTCCATACGGTTGATGATTTCCACCGGGCTTTCATCATACCGTTCATAGGCGATATAACGCTCGTCCGGCGACCACCAGTAACCGGTGTCGCGGTCCATTTCCTCCTGGGCGACAAATTCAGCCATGCCATTGGCTATGGTGCCGCCGCCATCTTTGGTGATGGCCTGTTCCTGGCCGGTGGCCAGATCGTAAACATAAAGGTTGCGATCCCGGATGAAGGAAATTTTGTTCCCCCGGGGCGAAAACTTTGCATCGGTCTCATAGGCATCGGTTTGGGTAAGGCGGCGCACTTTGCCGCCGGGAATGCTGACCGTGTAAAGATCGCCGTCCAGTGGCACCAAAATGGCCTTGCCCTGTTGGTCCCAGCTGTAATGCACAATCCCGCGGGCGCGAATACGCTGGCGCTCGCGGCGGCCTTTTTCCTCTTCGGAAAGCTCTACGGTTTTTGGGGATAACACTTTGGAATCAAACAGCAATCTGGTGCTTCCATCCTGGACGGACATGGCCCACAAATCCTGTTGCAAATAGTCATCTTCCTTGCCGCGCAGGAAGGTCAGCATCTTTCCGTCAGGTGAAAACTTCAGCCCCCGGGGCGTTGGCCCCGACAGGGCCGGATCCGAATACACCCGCTCTATGGTCAGTTTTGCGCCTGGCGGAGGGGTGTTTTGGGCATAGGCACTGGCCGTCATCATGGCAAGAATCAGGGCCGCAAAAAATGCGCAATGGCGAGGGAGATGTCGGGTGATGGTCATGGGGTTTCTTGCTTTGTCGTTAAGGGCGCTCTTTGAATCGGCGCGATTGTTTGCTCTTTTAAAGCACATCTGCTTGGACAGGGAAAACCCGGGAGCGCCGGATGTGAACGTTTGGCGCAGTCAGGCACTTCCGTTGCTGCGCAGGGCGGGGTATAGAGCGCGCTCTGACCTTTGGGGGCCTGTAGCTCAGTTGGTTAGAGCCGGCCGCTCATAACGGTCTGGTCGCAGGTTCGAGTCCTGCCGGGCCCACCATTTACTTGTCCTATCGCGACGCTAAAGCTCGCTATAGGAGGACGTGATTTTCCAATTTTCGTTGACGCCCCAGGGAACGCCCCTCTACATAGAGCCGGGCTTAGGGGAAAATCTGAAAATGAAAATTGTACGATATGCGTTGTTGGCGGTGGTGGTGGCCTTTGTGGCCTGGTGGATTTATGCCGCGCCGCCGTCCTATATCCATATTGGGCCAAAACTGGAGTTGGGGGCGGTTTCCCCCGCTGTTAAGGCGGTGACCAGCAAAGAGGATGTGATCCGCACCTCGGTCCAAAACATGGCGCCATCGCTGCCGGGATATGACGAGGTGATCCTGTTCGAAGATAAAGGCATTGCCTATGCCACGTCGGTGGATGGTTGGATCTGGCAAATTGATCTGGGGACGGGTACCGCCAGCCAGTTTGTTGATGTGCCGCTGATGGCAGCCGGGGCGCAATTGGCGCCGGATAATGATAATTTGGTCTATTTTTGCGCGTCTTATCTGTATGGGGCCAGTTATCCCAAGGGCGAACGCGTCGGCCTTTATCAATTGGCACTGGACACCAAAGAGATCACGCCATTGGTGCTGGAAATGCCCAACGTGGATGGCCTTGGCGGCGCGCCAAAGGTCTATGCCGCGGGCACCGGGCCGGCATTGGCGCATCCGGTTAAGGGGGATGACACCTCGCGGGCCTTTGCCTTTTGTAATGATCTGGCCGTTAGCCGGGATGGAAAGCGGATTTATTTCACCGAGCCATTTTCTTATGCAAATGCTAGTATGGGCGGCGGCGGTACCTATCGCGAGGCCGTGTCCATGGGCCAGAACGGGCTGGTCTGGCGCTATGACCTGCCCACCAATACCGTGTCGCTGGTGGCACAGAATTTTACCTTTCCCGATGGCATTCTGGTCGAAGATCGCGAGGATGGGGCTGAACAAAGTCTGTTGGTCGCCGAAACCATCAAGTTTCAGATACAGCGAATGTTTCTGGCTGGTGCACGGGCCGGGCAAAGCGAGATTGTGCAACAAAATCTGCCGGCCATGCCAGATGGCATGGATCGCGATGCAAATGGCACAATCTGGATCGGTATGATCAAACAGCGCTCTTCGGCGGTGGACTGGATCCACGCGCACCCATGGGTCAAACCGCTATTGTTGCGCCTGCCCGATACCATGATGCCGGTATCAACTGAAACCAGCTATATGGCCCTGTCCCAGGACGGGGCCACGCCCTTGTTTTATTCACTGCATGATGGATCGGTGTTGAGCGAAATGTCCGTGGTGATCCCTGGCCGCGACCGGCTCTTTCTGGCTACGGTTGGTCATGAGGCCCATGGGCTCTATAGCGTGCCATATCCCAAGGGGTTACAGCCAGCGGCGGAGTAAAATTTCAGCTTTCGGCATTGTCCATTACCCGCTGCGTGCTCAGCTTTTCCAGCCATGAGGGCGCCAGGCGCGAGAGCAGGCGCGCCAGCGCCGCCCCTTTGCCAAGCGCCAGAAAATCGCGACGTTTGTTGGCGGCGGCAATAATTTGCGCGGCGGCGTCTTCGGCCGAGATCGCGTCTTTGGCTTCCGGGCGTTGATAGGTGGCCTTGTGACCATCGCCGCCAAGGGCATTTTTGCCGATTTTTGTATCTACATAAGAGGGGCAGACAATCATCACCCCCAGGCCGCGATGGCGGGTCTCGGTGCGCAGGGTTTCAAAAAAACCACGCACCGCGTATTTGCTGGCCGCATAACCGGACCGCATGGGCAGGGGGCAAAATCCGGCAACGCTGGACATGGCAATGATCTGGCCTTTGGTCTGTAAAAGGGCGTTCAGGGCAGCCTTGGCAATGTTGATGGCGCCAAAGAAATTGACCTCCATCACCCGACGGATGACACTCAAGTCCGTGTCTTCCAAAAGACTGAGATGGGTCAGACCCGCATTGGCCACCACCACATCAATATGCCCAAAATGCGCCAGGGTTTCCTCGACGGCATTGATACACGACTGCGGGGAGGTGACGTCGCATTCCTGAACCAGAACCTTGGCCCCGATTTGCCGGCAAACATTGGCGGCCTCCTCGGCCCCTTGCGGGTTAATATCCAAAATGGCCAGATTATATCCGCCCTTGGCGTATTGACGCGCCAGCGCCGCTCCAATACCGCTGCCGCCGCCGGTGATGATAACCGTTTTGCCTCTCATGGCGCGCTCCTATCCGGATTTATGCTTTGCAGATAACTTTCAAAAACTTCGGCGGTGGTCATGGTGGGGGTATAGCCAAATTCAGCTTTAAGGCGGTCATTGGCCAGTACCGGGCGATAACGCAAAAAATCCACCCCCTCGGGGCCGCGTGCCGACAGTTTCAGGGCTTTGAGGATCCGCAATATCAGTTTCAGTAACCACGCAGGCACCGGCACATAAGGCTTGCGGACCATATTGGCGATCTGACGCAGGCTGAGCACCCCATCACCGGCAAGATTGTAAATGCCTTCACGGTTTTCCAAAATGCCCTTCACAATAATGGTCGCCACATCATCGACCAGAATCATCACAAACGGCGTGTCCGCGCCGGCAATGCCGATCACCACTGGCCTCTCAAAAATAGCGCTGACCGGGCTTTTGACATGGGGGCCCAATATGGTGCCGGGCCGTAAAATCAGCTGGTGCAATTGTGGGGATTTTTGCCGGGTTTGCGCCAGAAATTCTTCGACCAGACGCTTGTGCCTTGAATAGGCAAAACCCTCATTGCCGCGTAACTCATCTTCTTCGCAAAGCGGCACCGGATTGTCGGCGTGATAGCCATAGGCAGCCCCGCTGGACAATGTGATGATCTGTTTCACCCCGGCGGCCAGCGCACAATCAACAATGTTGATCGTGCCCAGCACATCGACGCGATACTCCATCTGCGCCGAGCTGTCATTGCCGGGGGCTACAATGGCAGCCAGATGCACGACCGTGGAAATGCCGTGGGTTTTGAACACCTTCTCCATGGCCGGATCGCAAATATCACCCACGATATATTCGATATCCGCAATACGCTTATTGTGGTCAATTTCACGAATATCCAGGGCAATGATGGTGCCAAACCGGTCTCGGCTTTGCGCCATGGTTTCCAGCACCTTGCCCCCTACCAAGCCGCCCGCACCGGTGATCAGAACATTGGGTTTATTGCCCATGGGGATTAACCCGCCGGTTCCTGGTGCATGGCCTTGAAGGTTTCAAACCCGGGCGCCCAGATATGTTCCACCGGGTCCACATCCACATGGATAACGGCGCATTTGCCGCTTTTCATGGCGCGTTCTAGGGCGGGCTTCAGGTCTTCTTTCTGGCTGACCCGCTCCCCGTGTGCGCCCATGGCCTGGGCCAGTTTGTCAAAGGCGATTTCACCAAAATCGGTATTAATGGTTTCCGGCGTGGGCAGTATGCGTTTTTCCATCATGCCCTCTGGGTTCAGCGCCATACCCTGACTGAATTTGACCATGCCCCATTGTTTGTCCACGGCGACCAGAAAAATAACCGGCAATCTGTTGCGCACCGCGGTTTCAATCTCCTGCATATGAAATCCCATCGCCCCATCGCCAATGATGGTATAGACTTGGCGATCCGGATGGGCGAGCTGCGCCCCCAGGGCTTGCCCGATGCCCGCGCCCAGCATGCCCAGTTTGTAGGTCATCAAATGCGCGCCGGGGGTGCGGATCTGGTGAAACGAGGTACCCCACACCGCCGTATTGCCCCCATCAATGACGATAATCGCATCATCATCAAACACTTCCTGACAAATCACCGGGATCTGGAAAGTGTGCAGCGGCACCTCTACCGCCGACATGAACATGATAGCCGCTTCGCCGTTTTCGGTTTTGGCCTTGTGATAGGCCTGCACTCGGGCTTCCTGGGGAGAGCCGGTGCGGTCCAGATTGCGGGATTTCAACTCTGCTGCCAAATCAGACAGAAAGGCCCTGGCATCACTTTGAATGCCAAGCGCCACAGGTTTGTTCAGGCCAATAATCTGTGCATCGCAATCTACATGGATCAGGTTCTGATCCTCTGGTTTGGCCCAATAGGGGGCCTTGCCCCACCAGTCGGTTTCGCCAAAACGGGTTCCCAGTGCCAGCACCACATCAGATTCATTGCGAATTTTATCCACCATTTCCGTATGCATCAGCGGCATGGATACGGCGCGGCGCTCGTCAATGGAAGAACGCCCGCCCCAGCTGGTGGTGACTGGGGCCTGAATAAGCTCGGCCACCATGGCCAGTTCTTCGCTGGCCCCGGCATGCAAAACTCCGGATCCGGCCTGGATCATCGGCATTTTAGCCTTTTCCAGCATATCGGCGGCGCGCTTGACCAGCGCCGGGGCGGGCTGCAGCGGGGTGGTGAGGCGATATTGTGCCGGTTCGGTAAGGGGTGGGATTTTCTCGTCGCTGGGGGTGTTGATGACATCTTCGGGTACGGTCACATGCACCATGCCCGGGCGACCTTCATGGGATATTCTAAAGGCGCGGCGCATGATTTCCGGAATGCGGGAAAATTCTTCGGCCGCCCCCGACCATTTGGCTATCGGTTTGATGGCACCAACCTGGTTAAAATACTGAAATGTGCCCCCGCGATCGGGGTTGATAATGCCGGTACGCCGCCAACTGGTAATCAGCAATACCCGGTTGCCTTCACCATTTTCAGTGGCCACCCCTGGCAATACATTGGCCACCCCCGGACCGTTGGAGGCAATACAGACCCCCAGCCTGCCCGTGGTGCGTGCATAGGCGCCTGCCATGTGGGCGGCGCTGCTTTCATGACGCGGAGAAACCAGGCGAATGCCGTGTTTTTTAAAGGCCGCGGTGAGTTGCACATAAGTGCCGTCAATGATCCCGAAAACGGTGTCCACGCCTTCCTTTTTCAGCATTTGTGCGATCAGGTCGCCCCCGGTCTGTGTGGTCATTATCTTCACCTTTCCTGTTTTGTGTTATTCTTTGTGTCCTATGATGACCGTGATCAGCCGTTCCAATTGTGCGGCGGCGCGTTCGACGCTGACATCAATGGTCTGGCTGAGTTGTTCAAATTCCAGCCGCGCGATCAGCCCCATCAGCAAATCCGCATCAATCTGTGGTGCGGGCGAGTGACAGCGACGGCAAAATTCCAGTGCCGGTTCGCGCATGCGCTCCCGATAGGCGCGCACCCGTTCGGCCAATTCGGGTTCCAGGCGGGGTTGATGATAAAAGGCCAGTTCAAAGGCGATTTCATCGCGGTGCCGGTTTTCGGGTAGACACAGAAAATTGGCGGCCAGACGGGCCAGTTCGCGGATGCCTTCCTCTGTGGACAGGCCATCATCGATCTTGTCCAGAATGTCATAGGCCTGTTGCCACAGCGCGTTAATCGCCGGCAGGCCCTGCTCAACATAATGGTCAAAGGCCTGCAGGATCAGATCCAGCTTGCTGGTGAAATAATAGGTGGTCAGGGCCGGTGATGCCCCGGCCTGTTTGGCCACTTCGCGGTGGCTGGCTCCCTCCAGACCCTTGTTGGCAATAACACGAAAGGCCGCGTCTAACAGTGCCTTGCGCGTGCGTTTTCCACTTTGCCTTTTGGCGGTGCCGGGCATGTTTTCCTCTGATTGGCGGGCGTTAACTACTATTATTGGACATGTGTACAATAAAAATATTCGAGGCGCAATCCCACTGGAATTTGCCCTGTGCAGGCCAAAACAGGCCCCTCAGAAAAGAGATTTTACAATTTCGCGGTGGGCAATCTAATTGGGTCCAGACTCATCCAGGTGATTGATTTCACGAGGAGTGGTGGTTGCTTAGACAGGAGAAGGACGCAGGAAATACAGTGTATTTTCAAGACCGTTTGACGCTTTTAAGCAATAAAGCCTTCGTCGTGCCGGTCCATTTAGGGAACGCCGCTTGTCGTAATCCAGCCCAGCAAAGGACATCTGCTTTTGCTGTATATAGGTTTATCTCCATACAGCATTCTCTAAGTGCATGAAATTAAATTATTTGCATGAATCAGAACCTGAGCTTTGCACACGATCATCAGTTAAGGCAGGGGCATTGAGGGTAATGCACCCGTTTGCATTGGTCTATGTCTGATGTTGTTATAGAGTATCCCCGTTTTGTGGTTTGTTTTTAAAGGAAGTGTTGGTTGAGCGCGGATACGCAAAGTAAAATGCTGGACCTTCTGGACCAGGCGTATTCAGTTTCAGAAGATTCTGATCGGCTGGATGCATTGCTGGAAAGTGCCCACAGCTATTTGTTCGAAGATCAGCAAAGCGCCATTATCGCAAAAAATCTACCGCATTTTGCGGATTTGGACCCCCATCTGGAAACCCATATCAGCCGTCTGGAAGACTTGATCGAGCGCCGGGTCGGTGATGAAAAGCTTGGGCTGTCCATCGGTCACCACGGACAGTTGATCATCAATAATAAGGGGATGATCCTTACAGTAAATGCACAGGCAAAGGCGTTGCTCAAAGGGGCCACCGCGTCTTATATTGATAAACTGCCGCTCAGCCATGACAGCATTAATGCCTTGCGCGATATTATTGCTGAAATTACGGCGGGTGTTCAGAACCTGGAGCGGGTGATCTATCTACAGGTTGAGACAGATACTCCGCGTTCCGCCTTTGGGTATTGCCGGGCCTTGCCCATTAGCGAGGACGAGGTTGGATTGCATATCAGCCTGTCTTATTTTGACTGGTCCCCCGCCATTTTTGCCAGCCTGCAAAGTGCGTTGGGCTTGAGTGAGAGTGAAGGCCTAGTCCTGCAAAGTATTCTGATGGGCCACAGCCATAAAGAAATTGCGCTGCTTCGTAATCGCTCGGTGGATACGATCAAAACTCAGGCCAAGGCCATTTTGCGCAAAGCACGCTGTGCCAAGATGAATGATCTGGTGCATTTGTGTACCAGTATTGCCTATGTCATTGGCCTTTCAGAGAGAACGGTTCCCGGGGTAAAAAAAGACAGTGACTGGACCACGCCCCGCCAAGGGATGCATACCCTGTCGCTGCCCCAGGGGCGAACCCTGGCCTATTACGAATATGGTGACCCAAAAGGGATGCCGATATTGTTCATCCATGGGTTTTTTCAGGGGCCCTTTTTTCTGGATGGCATGAAAAGCGATTTCATGAAAAGCGGTCTGCGGATCATTGCGCCTTCAAGACCGTATTTTGGCTATACCAGTGCACCATTACGCAAGCATTGCTATAATACGACGGCCTGTGAAGATGTCATCGGATTGATCCGCCATCTGAATTTGGAAGACCGGGTACTGATTGCTGCGCATCATGGCGGCATCAGCCATGCCTTTCGGCTGGCCAAACGTATTGAAGGGCAATTGACCGGCATGGTTATGATCGGGGCGGGTATTCCTATTACCTCAGAGCATATCCGCTTTATGACCAGACAGGCCCGTATGACCTCGGTTGCTTCACGTCATGCGCCCTCCGTGCTGAAACTGATTGCGACTATGGGTATTCGTACCTATCGGAAAAAAGGGGTGCAGGCGTTTCTGGAGGAGCATTATTCGCCAACGCCATTTGATCGCCCCTGCATTCACGATCCCCAAATTCAACCCAAGCTCTATGAAGGCCTGTTTCACCTGATTGAGCAGGGCGCAGATGCCTTTGTGCATGACGGACGTTCGCAACTGGCAGACTGGACCGAAGACCTGCGGGCGGTTAATTGCCGACAAACCTGGCTGCATGGGCGCTATTGCCACCTGATGGGGGCACATTTTGTCGCTGATTATGTACGTTCACACAGCAATCACAGCGTCGAAATACTGGAAGATGCCGGCTATAATATTGTGTACCAAAGACCAGATCTTGTGGTGCAAAGAATGCGCGAAGCCGCCAACTGGTCTTGACCATAATTCTGTTTTTTTTACCCCCTTGGGGTGAAGCGGTTAGCTGGAACCTCACTAGACTATCAGCCTGATTAGGATCGAATGCCGGTCGTGCACGGTTTTCTGTGCGTGGCTCTTCACCTGTTTTGATTAGAAAGGGCTGCCTATGTGCCGTGAAATCGTATTGAGTCTCTCTGTGTCCATGAATGCCTTTTGGGGATTGTCTTCTGTGTCGGCTTCCTGGAGGCATTTATGAAGTTAACAGATCTGGCAAAAAAAAGCGCTGTCTCGGCGCTGGTGTTTGTGCTGTGTGCCCTTGTACCAACCACGGCTTTATCCGGCCCCTATGAGAATGCCGTCAAGGCCTATCAGGCCAAGGACTATACCCAGGCGGCCAAATGGTTTGAAAAAGCGGCCATTTTAGGCAATGCCGAGGCCCAGCATAATCTGGGCGTGTTTTATGATAACGGCACCGGGGTGGAACAATCCGATGCGCTGGCTTTGAAATGGTACACGGCGGCGGCCAAACAGGGCATGAAGCATTCGCAATACAATCTTGGCCTGATGTATGACAATGGACAGGGCGTTGAACAGTCCTCAAAAGAGGCCGCCTATTGGTATGAAAAGGCCGCCGAGCAAGACATGTTGGAAGCCCAGTACAATCTGGCCAACATGTATGACAATGGCGAGGGGGTTGCGCAATCCGACGATTTGGCTTTCAAATGGTATAGCGCCGCCGCCGCACAGGGTTATGCCGCCGCCCAGCACAATTTAGGGGTGATGTATTATAACGGGCAAGGCCGGGAAGCCGATACGGATACGGCCATAAGCTGGATTAGAAAAGCCGCCGCGCAGGGTTATGGCGATTCCATTGCAACCCTTGAACAACTCGGCGTGGAATGAGGGGGTGATTATGATTTCCCTTCATAAATTCGCCCGCGTTTTTCTTATTCTCGCGCTTGGACCATGCTTGTCATCAACAGCCTTTGCCAATGAGTTGGAAGTTCCGGCTACGTATGAAAAATGTATTGGTGTCATCAATTCCGCACCGATCCCAGCGCTGGAAAACGCCTGCGGAGAGGCAAAAGTATTCGCCTTTAATCATGGCCAGCCTCTGGCCGTAAAAATCGAACAGGCCAAAAAGGACGGGAAGACGATTTCATGGTCCCAGAACAATGAGCTGGACCATTGGATGCTCTATGCGGCCAGTGCCGCTTACCATCAGGCAAAATGGAATGCGGTGCGCCTTGGGGTTAAAAATGATGAAGCTTGCAATGTTGTCAAAAGTGCCATGGTTTTATTTAAAAGAGCCTCAAAAGAGTTGGAACCGGCCAATCCATTTTTCAACTTCCGCGAACAGACCACCCGGTTTTATATGCAGTGCCAGAAAACCCCCAGAAACGAACCATCAGATGCCTTTTGGGGGCTGGCCGCTCCGTCCATGAAGCAATTGGTGCAGGTCTATGAGCAAGATCCAAAAAAGCGGGATGGCATTGAGGAATTCGTCGCCATAAAATTTCAGCCAAGCTGGGAAAAATCAAAAATCAGCAATGCCTATAAACCCTTGCGTGAAGAACTTTCGGCGCGCTATGGCGCGGCAAATGAAGGCCTGACAAAAGCCGAATTTACCACGCTGAAACGTATTTATTTTGGCGGGTTGAAACGCCTGGACAAATACAATCATGATCAAATTCCGGACTTTATCTATAACTGGCTGGAAGAATAACCACGCGAAGAGGACAAATGATGAAACCTTTATGGATGGCCCTGATAATCGGACTGATGCTTACCGCTTGCGGTGGCAGCGCAGAAACACAAGACGCACAAGATAAAGCCGCCCATGGTGATGCGGCGGCCATGCGTGATCTGGAAAATCAGGTGCGCGACAGGGCCAAAGCCCAAAAGGTCGCCCGCAAAAAGGCCGCCCAGACAGGCGATGCCCACGCCGCATTTCTCAAAGCGTGGCTATCTGGCAAGAACAGCGGTGACGCTTTGCAAAAACTGGCCCAGACGGGCAACCCCCATGCGCAAGTCTATGTGGCCCATATTAAAAGTGCTGAAGGGCACGCCTCTGATGCAGACAAGGCCATATATCGGGACTGGCTGGAAAACGCGGCGCAAAACGCCATGGGCGAACAACACCAGACCTTAAGCGGCCTGACCTATCCCCTTGCCGGCGAAGCGGCCTTTCTCATCGCCGAGGACTATCTGGGCGCGGACAAGCTTTATGGCACCGACCAGCGCGCCGCGTTGAAATGGCTAAAAAAAGCGGCAGATCAAGGTCAGCCCGCCGCTATGTACAAGCTGGCTATCCGGTATCAATACGGCCTCGATGTGGACGCGGATATGAGCGCCGCAAAAGCATGGATGCAAAAATCGGCCGATGCGGGCTGGCGCGATGCTGTGCAGGGCCTCAAAGGATTAGAATAAAACTATGAAATATTTTGTTATGCTGGCAAGTGTGTTGTGTATTAGTTGTTTGAGCGGCCCCGCCTTTGCGCAGGCGCAGGCGCAATCGAACCGGCAGGCACAGGCAAAACGCCTAAAAAATGAAATGACCGCCGTGAATATGGCGTACCAGACGGATAATAAATGCGCGCTGTTGACGCCGCTGGGTCGTATCTCCGCAAAGGCAAAAGCGCTGGAATTAAGACAAATCGCAGTGCGAGCGGGTTTTGGTGAAGTAGATAAATTCGAGGCCAGCATAGCGACATTTGTTGATGGGCAAACCTGCGCCGGGCTTGGCAAAAATGGCTTTGTGAAAGCCGGTAAAGAGCATGTAGAGCGCCTTGTTGCGCTACAAGTGGCAAGCTGGCGGTATTATTTCAAAGATTTTGGTGCAGATCATATGGGCAATGAAATCTGCAACGGCAATTATTATTGGGATTATGAGCATTTGGAAAAGGCTATGCAAAAGTATGTGGCACTTGAACAGGAAGTGCGCGGCATGCCTGACGCACAGAAAAAACATTTCGCCCAGCAGGTAAAGGGAATTTGCGAAGCAGAAAAGGGTGCGTTGGACAACCAACCGGTTATGCTCAACGTCATGACCGCAATGGTGGATAGTGTATATACCCCAAATCAAGGTGTAAAATTTGGCAAAAAAATAACAACCTGGCGGGAAGGAAAACCCGTTGGTGCGAATGACTTGGTTCATGTTCCCTGGGCCATCGAGGAGATAACTTCGGTCGATATTTTAGGCAATGGCTCACCCATTACCGATGGCTCAAGGCTTGGACAGGGCAGCACAATAAAGACCGTGCGCTTTGGTTTTGCGCAAAACAAACAATTTTTTATGATCATAGATAGCGGGCGTTCCAACACGACGCTGGGGGCACAGATACTTGATGCGCGCATAAGAACAAACATTGCTGAGCATGCTTGGGTTTTACGCACATCGACTAAGGAATTTAACGCAATCGACGTGCCCACGCGTTTTGGCGATGTTGTTTATGCCATGAACATGGATCAATCTGCCGCTCTGATGAAAGCGATATTGGCTGGCGAGCAACTCAATCTGGCATTCACCCGCAAGCTCTTTGGGACCGAAACCATCACGGTGCAAAATTTGGATGGGGAGAACCTGAAAAAAGCGGTTCTTTACGCCTTTGCCCCAAAAATATCCTTTTGATGAGAGAAAAACCATGCGTTTGATATTAATCACGATACGCCAAATCCTCATCCCCTTTGCGCTGGTATACTTCGCGGCTCCCGCCTTCGCGCAAGGCTCGGTAGAAGATGGCTACAACGCCTATCAGGCTGAGGACTATGACAAGGCCTATAAAATTTTACTGCCTCATGCCAATACCTATGCCACACCGGGATTTATCGAGGCGCAATGGCTGATCGGCAATCTCTATCTTGGTGGGAATAGCGTTGAGAAGTCCGTACCAAAGGCATGGGGCTGGCATCAAAAAGCCATCCGAAACGCCTATGATGTCAAAAATTACGCTCTGATCCTGAAGATCATCCAACCCTATCTGGACAACAATGTAATCGAAGGAAAAATTGAATATGCCAAATTACTGCGCCGCAAAGGCAATGCAGAGCAAATAAAACAGGGCCATGACTTTATTGAACAAGCCGCGACTGGCGGCAATGCCATGGCACAATATGAAATGAGAAAATTAGGCTCCGGATTTTCAGATAAGTTTGAACGGTATCGCTATCAGATTAAATGGCTGAAATTATCTGCAGATCAGGGCTATGCCCCAGCGCAAATCGCTTATGGCAGTATGTTTCGACACGGCGGCCCGACGGTAACACAAAAAATATTCTCCAAAGATGCCTTGACGGATTGGCCAGCGGATGAGGCCGCGCAGCGCCAGTGGAAAAAAGACCAGAATATCAAATGGGCCATGAAAGCAGCGGCCCAAAACGATATGGACGGGGAATTTGCTGCGGGGATTGCTTATCAAGACAATGGTGATCGGGAAAATGCTATGGTGCATTATGGCCGCGCGGCGAAGCTGGGGCATTTCAAGGCTGAGCTGGAACTGGCTAAGGGCTATGATTATGGGACGGGTGTTACACAGGACCAACAACGCGCCGCCAATCTGTATCAAGATATTATGGATCGGGTTGGCGATGATGTTATACTCATAGACAATGGCTGGAAATATGTCCGTGCGGACGCCTTAGGAAAATTGAATGCGTTAAAAAATGAAGCTGGCATCGTACCCAAAAAGCCAAAAAAACCGCAATGGCTGATCGGAAAATGGGGAGCGGTCGAAGAGGATGGCAAAGGCGGCTATCGGGAAGCCACAGGCCTGTTAACGAATGCCTGCGCCGACCATGATGGCCGTGGGTATGCCACCTTTAGCTTTAAAAACAATGAGCTGATTGCCCACATTATCGGCAATACCGCCAACGCGATTATGTATGATGGCTTTGAAGAGAAGCCAGCGTCCTACGCGGTGCTTGATAATACGCATGTCGAAGTTCATCCGGCGCAATGGGGTGAGGGGTGGTTAATGCTGGAGCATATTAAACCAGAGCTCTTGAAAGTGGTTGTTCAAGGCGGCGATAGCAGTGATCGCAACTTCTTCTTGAAGCGGTGCCAGCAATAAGCCTCTATCTTTATACTCAGATCTGAACGACCTGGGCCCAGCTGTACCTGAACCGTCAACGCGGCGGGGCTGGACAGGCGATAAAACGTCTGTAACTTGTATTATAAATATGCTACCAATGCCCAAATATAATACCATTGAGCCATGCCGGTCCAAACGGGTCGTCTGAAAACATAAGGAAGTTTTTCGTTGTTGCGCCAAACCTTACTCGCCTTTTCCTGTCTGCCCCTTGCTTTGACTGCCTGCTCCCAAGGCGAAACGCCAAAAGTGGCCACCCAGGCCCTGGACCCCGTGGCCGTGCATGAAAACGTGCTGACGCTGGACAGCCATATTGATCTGGAACTGGAATATATTGCCGAAGATATGGACCCGTGGACCAATAAGGACGGCAAGATCAGTGTCCAGAAAATGCAGGACGGTGGTCTGGATGCCGCTTTCATGATTGTTTATACGCCGCAAGGTGAAATGAACGATGCGGGCGTGGCCAAAGCGCGCGAAATCGCCGAGACGCGCTATAAGGCGATTATGCGCCTGACGGAAAAATATGCGGACCAGCTGGCGCTGGCACGCACTGCCAAAGAGGTGCGCGCCATTCACCAAAGCGGCAAGAAGGCCATTTTGCTGGGCATGGAAAATGCTTTTCCTTTGGGTAATTCTATCGATGATCTGGCCATGTGGGAAAAACGCGGCGTGCGCTATCTGGGCATTACCCACATGGGGCATAACCAGTTTGCCGACAGTTCCAACCCCAGTTATAGCCGCGGCGAGACCAAAGCCCTGTACGGCGGCCTGTCTCCGCTGGGCAAGGAATTGGTGGTCGCCTTAAATAAAGCCGGGATCATGGTTGATGTTTCGCACACCAGCAAGGACACCATGATGCAGGCCGTGGCCTTATCAAAGGTGCCGGTAATTGCATCCCATTCCGGGGTCAAGGCGTTGGTGGATAATCCGCGTAATCTGGATGACGAACAATTAAAGGCGCTGGCTGCCAAGGGCGGTGTTATTCAGATCGTGGCCTATGGCGGGTATTTGAAAAACCTCACCCCGGAACAACAGGCCTTTAAAATGAAGGTGCGCAAGGAAATGGGTCTGGAAGATGATATGGCCTTTTTGTCTATGGACGAAGAGACCGAAGCCCTGTTTGACAAAAAAATGGAAGCCGCCAAGGCGCTGGGCCCGGCGGCCAATGTGGGCGACCTCGTTGATCATATCGATTATGTGGTCAAGCTGGTTGGCATAGATCATGTTGGCATTGCCTCTGACTTTGATGGCGGTGGCAAGATCGAAGGCTGGTGGGATGTCAGCGAAACCCCCAATGTTACCAAAGAATTGGTCAAACGTGGCTATAGCCAGGCCGATATCGAAAAAATATGGGGCGGTAATTTGTTGCGGGTGCTGGCGGCCGTTCAGGCCCACGCCCACCCATAGGCGCCAAGCCTGATCCCTGTGCACGCTTGGGAGCCATAAGCGCATGTCGGATTTTCACTATTCAAACGGGCAATTGTGCGTTGAAAACCTGCCCTTGAGCCGCATAGCCGAGGCCGTGGGCACCCCGGTTTATGTGTATAGCGCCGCGGCGCTGCGCCACAATTACCAAATCTTTGCTGGTGCCTGCGCCCATATGGATGCGTTGATTGCCTATTCGGTCAAGGCCAATTCTAATCTCGCGGTTTTGTCCTTGCTGGCCTCTCTTGGGGCCGGTGCTGATGTGGTTAGCGGCGGCGAATTGGAACGGGCTATGCGCGCCGGGATTGCGCCCCATAAGATTGTTTTTTCCGGGGTCGGCAAATCTCGGGATGAAATGCGCAAAGCCCTGAGCGCGGGTATTTACCAGTTCAATATCGAGTCCGCGCCCGAACTGGTCGCCCTGAATGATGTGGCTTGTGCGCAAAACACCGTTGCCGCCATTGCCTTGCGCATCAATCCCGATGTCAGCGCCGGTGGTCATGAAAAGATCTCAACTGGCAAGGCCGAAAATAAATTTGGCGTCAATCTTGATCAGGCCCGGGATGTGTACAAACAGGCGCATGATTTACCTGGCATAGAGGTGACCGGCGTGGATATGCATATCGGCAGTCAGATCGACAACCTCGCCCCGTTTGAAACGGCGCTATTAAAGGGGCTGGATCTAGTTCTGGATTTGCGCCGCGATGGCCATGATATCCGCACGTTTGATATGGGCGGCGGTTTAGGCATTGTCTACAATCAGGACGAAGACACCTTGCCCACGGTCGCTGATTATATGGACATGGTTCGGCGACACACTAAGGGGCTGGACCTGAAAATGATCTTCGAGCCGGGCCGCGCCATTGCCGGTAATGCGGGGGTGCTGTTATCGCGCGTGCAATACGTAAAACACGGCTCGGCGCGCAATTTTCTGATCCTGGATGCGGCCATGAATGATCTGCTGCGCCCGGCGCTTTATGGGGCCTATCATGCGATCAAACCCGTGGCCGAGCCCAAAGATCATCAGCGCGAAACCTATGACATTGTCGGCCCGGTTTGCGAAACCGGCGACACCTTTGCCAATCATCGCCGGCTGAGCGTTATGAAGGACGGTGATCTGGTCGCCATGCTGGCCGCCGGGGCCTATGGCGCGGTACAGGCTGGACAGTACAACACCCGCCCACTGGTACCCGAAGTGCTGGTCCGGGGAGGCAAGTTTGACGTTATCCGGAAGCGTCCGGCGCTGGAAGATATTCTGTCGTTGGAAAACGTGCCAACCTGGCTTTGAGGCCTGCAACCCGAATTTAACACAGAAAACCTAAATCATGATCAGGCTGGCAATCACATACAGAACCAGCGTTATGCTGCCGGCAAAGAGCGCATAGGGCAATTGGGTGCGTACATGTTCCAGCAGATCACTGCCGCTGGCGATGGCCGACACCGCCGTGGTGTCTGAGATGGGCGAGCAATGATCCCCAAACACCCCACCGCCCAATATGGCGGCCAGTACCAGCGATGGGGGCAGGCCCAATTCCTGGATCAGTGGCATACCCAGCGGGATCAGAATGGCAAAGGTGCCCCAAGACGTGCCGGTGGTAAACGAAATCAGCGCCCCCGCCAGAAAGAGCATCGGCACCACCAGAAACAGTGGTAGAAAGTCGCCGACCATACCGGCAATAAAAATGCCCGTGCCCAAGGCCTTCAAACTCGCCCCCAGCGCCAGGGAAAAGAGCACAATGGTCACCAGGGGCAGAATTTCGCCCATGCCTGTAAAGCCGGTTTCTACCAATTGGATATGACTGAATTTACGGCTGAACAGCATCATCAAATATCCCACCACACAGGCCAGCGCCGTGGCATAAAGTACAGATTTTGAGCCGCTGCCCTTGGCCAGATCTCCATGGCCCGTCCACAACATAAAGCCGATCATGCCAAACACCATGGTGGCAAGCGGTAACACCATGAACAGCGCGTTGGTGGGCGGGTATTCGTGTTTGTAATCGATGGGGACGACTTCGTTTTTAATCTCGGCATCTTTCATCGGGCCATACACCTTGGTGGTGATCACCGTGTAAAACACGATGCCCAGCGTCACCAGGGCATAGAAGTTCAGCGGCACGGTGCCCCATAAAATTTGTGCCGGTGACTGCTCCATTTCATAGCCACTAAGCAGCGCCAGTATATAGGCACCCCAACCATTCAGCAGGATCAGAATGCAAACCGGCGCACTGGTGCTGTCGATAATATAGGCCAATCGCGCGCGGCTCATGCCATATTTATCGAACAGGCCGCGGGATAAAATCCCGGCGGTGAGAACGCTTAGATTGGACTCAATAAAGATCACAATCCCGGTCAGCGTGGTCAACACCCCCACCGAGACCGGCCCCTTGGCCAGACCACTATTGACCAGCTTGTCCACCATGGCGGTCACTCCGCCAGACACCCGAATAAAGGCCAGCAAGGCCCCGATCAGCAAGGAAAAGATCAAAATGCGGGTATTGCCCGCGTCTGCAAACACTGCCGTGATGCGTTCCAGCGCATTGAGAAAGCCGGTCAGTGGCAAAAGGGGCGTTTTGTGCGCGATCATCAGAATTTCTGAGGTGAACAGCGACAGGAACAGGGCCAGAATCACTTCCTTGCGCCAGATAACAACAATAATTGCCACCAATGGCGGTAACACAGAAAGCCAGCCCATATAGGTTCCCCTGATGAAGTGCGCCTTGTTATTCGGCGTCTAATGGTATTAGACGATACCCTTTCATAAACGCAAGGGGAAGGCAAAACCAATCAACCAGCTGTTACCAATCTAATACCAAAAGTGTCTTCCCCCGATGCATTTCCGTGGTATGAATATGTGAATAGCGCGTTTTTTCTGTTACGGGCAAAAGGGTTTCCCCATGATCACTGGTGGCTTTGCCTATCTGGCGGTTCTGTTTTTTGTTGGCGGCGTGATCGCTTGGGCAGAAAACAATAGTAAAACCCGACTTTTTAAAGTCCTGCCTGGCATTGTGATCCTTTATTTTGTCATTATGCTGCTTTCCACCTTCAAAGTATGGAGCAATACAGAGGCCATTACCGCCACCTATAAGGCGATGAAGGGCAATTTATTGCCGGCGATGATTTTCCTCCTCTTGCTGAAGGGAGATGTTCGCCAGATCGCCGCCCTGGGCCCGCGTATGCTGAGCGCCTTTACTGCCGCTTCGCTGAGCATTGGTGCGGGCTTTGTCATCACCTTCTTGATCCTGAAAACCTGGTTGCCGGACAGTGCATGGATGACCTTTGCTGCCCTTAGCGGCAGTTGGATGGGCGGCACCGGCAATATGGTGGCGGTGCAGGGCGCGCTCAATATTCCTGATGCCAGCATGGGCTATACCCTATTGATGGATTCCATTGATTATGCCCTGTGGGTGATGATCCTCTTGGCGCTGGTACCCCATGCGGCCAGGTTCAATCTGTGGAGCAAAAGCGATACCAGCCTGATTGAAACGATCAGTGCTAGGATCGAAGCCCGCGCCCAAAAAGGCGAGAGCGAGATGAATGCCGCCTCCTTGTTGTTTCTGATCGGGGCGGGGCTGATGGCTTCGGCTTTGTCGCAATACGCTGCTGGGTTTTTACCCACGTCGGCCTTTTTCTCCCAAACCACATGGACGGTGCTGATCGTCACCGTGTTGGGGGCGTTAGGGGCCATGACGCGGTTGGGGCGAATTGCCGGATCCAGCGAGCTGGGCACCATATTGCTTTATGGCATTGTGGCGCTAATTGCCTCGCGGGCCAATTTTGCCGAACTGACGCAGGCACCGCTCTTTATTATCGCGGGCCTGATGGTCCTCATTCTGCATGGCATGTTCATGCTGGTGGCGGCCAAAATTTTCAAACTTGACCTTTTTTCCTGCGGCGTGGCCTCGCTGGCCAATATTGGCGGCGTGGCCTCGGCCCCCATTCTGGCGGCGGCCTATTCGCGGGCTTTGATCCCCATCGGGGTATTGATGGCCATGCTGGGTTATATTATCGGCACGGGGGGTGGTTTGCTGGTCGGTAAAATTCTCTCTACTCTTTCATGATGATGAGCACACTATGAAAATGAAAACGCTTTTTCTTGGTTCGGCGCTGGCGCTTTTTCTAGCTGCCTGTAGTCCGGAAAACAACCAAAGCCCGGGCACCAATATGGGCTTTGAAGATCCGTTTGTTTCAGACGTTATCGGGGTATCCCCTAAACACCTGAACGCAGACTTCTGGATTTCGCGCAAAATGGACAAGGTGTTGTTATCGCCTGAGGGCATCACTGCCTATAATGCCAATAACACGGCGCAGGATCCCACGCTTTACGACCTTAATGCCATGGCCGATACGCTGACCCGTGATGATCTGATCGCGCGGATGCGCACAGTGAGCCGTATCTCCAAAAGCCCGCGTATTTATAAAGATGGCACGCCGGTCACAGAGGCAGATTTTGCGCGTTATGAGGCCATGCTCAATCTGGATGCCATCGCGGATCAGAACGCGGTCAAGTTTGCGCTCGCCGTGCGGCGCACATCCATGCGCAGCTATCCCACCCATGATTTGATTTTCAGTGAAGGGGCGAAGGATCGCGATATAGAGCGCTTTCAAGAATCCGCGCTTTTTCCGGGTGATGCCGTGGCGGTTTTACACACCAGCACCGATGGGCAATGGGCGCTGGTACAATCCTATAATTATATCGCCTGGGTGCCCAAAACCGCCATTGCCATGGGCGCGCGGGACGCGGTGCTGGACTATGCCAACCATGATAATTTTCTGGTTGTGACCGGGGACAAGGTGTTCACCGTTTTTAACCCCGAAGAGCCACAAGTATCCGAAGTGCAATTGGACATGGGGGTGCGCCTGCCCTTATCGCGCCCCAAGGCGTTGGCGCATAATCTTTACGGGCAAAACCCCTATCTTAGCCATATGGTGTTGATGCCGGTGCGCCAAGAGGACGGTACATTGGCGCTAAAACACGCCCTGATCCAACGCAAAGCCGATGTGCATGTGGGCTATCTACCCTTCACCCGCGCCAATATTATTCGCCAATCCTTCAAATTTTTGGGCGAGCGTTATGGCTGGGGCCATCGCTTTAACGGGCGCGACTGCACCGGCTTTGTTTCCGAAGTATATAAGAGTTTTGGTATCAAACTGCCGCGCAATTCCGGCGATCAGGGCCGCAGCGCCATTGGTATCAATACACGCTATGAAAAAGACGCGCCTCTAGCGGACAAGATTGATCGGCTAAAACACGGTAAAGTCGGTGATCTGATCTATATTCCGGGTCATGTTCTGATGCTGGTCGGCCATGATCAGGGCAAGCCTTATGTCATTCATGATGTACATGGGCTTGGCTATCTGAAGGCGGATGGCACGCTCTATAAAGGCACGCTGAACGGGGTGTCGATCACCCCCATCGTGCCCCTGCGCTCATCGGTCGATCGCAGCTATTTGCAAAGCGCCACCACCATCAAAACGCTCCCCTAAATCCGTATGGGCATCAATCGTCTATGCGGGTGAAGTTCAGATCCTGAAAATCAAAGCTGAAATCCGCATCCGGGTCCACAAGGCGCATGGTCAGGCCAGCAATATTGCCTTTAAAATCGGTTTCAAAACGCGCATAGGCATCGGCACCAAAACCGCGATCATCCCAGCGCACGATAAAGGTATTTTGATCAAAGGGTTCCAGCCAGCCTTTTAAATTGACCGACTTGTGGGCGGTAAAACGCAGGCCTTTTTTTCGTCTGGAGATATCCACCAGGCCGAACCAGGGGTCTTTATACAGCCCCGCATAATCACCAAGGGGGCGCAATACCGTGCCCGATCCCTGCCAGCCTTTGGTCTTCTTTTGGGCCTGTTTGCGTTGGGCCGCCGCCAGTTGACGCTGTTTGTAAAAATCCACCCAGTCGCGCTCTGGCTGGCCCATATAGGCGCCTAGGATGCTTTGCATTACGGCATTGCGCGCCCCATAGTTTGAGCCATTATTCAGGATTACTATGCCCAGATTATCCAGTTCGGGCACCAGGGTTACATAAGCCTGCATGCCCGACAGTGTACCGGTGTGGGAGATGACTTCATGGCCATGCACATCATCCTTGCGCCAGCCCAACGCATAGGTCTTGAAATGGGTATTATCCAGTTTTCGTTCCAGCGAAGACACTCGCAAAATGGTTTGTGATTTCCACATTTCATTACGTTGTCTCTTGCTGAAAATACGGGTGCCATTTGGCCCTTTGCCGCCGTTCAGCTGGGTTAGCATCCAAGTGGCCATGCCCCGTGCATTACACACCAGCCCGCCTGCGGGCTGCGAGGCGGTAATGGCGCCGCTGATCTGGTTGCGGGGGATGGGTTGAATTTTATCTTCGATCAAACCATAGGGAATGGCTACATTACGCAAATCTTGCTTTGCTATCTGACCAGCAAAACAACCCATGCCCAGCGGGTCTAAAATGCGGGTTTGCACAAAATTTTCATATGACGTGCCACTGGTCCGGGCCACCACCTCGCCGGCAACGATATAGAGCAGATTGTCATAGGCATAACGGCTGCGAAAGCTGGTAACCGGTTTCAGATAACGCAGATTGAAAATGATCTCCTGGCGGGAAAATCCCGATGGTTCGGGCCAGAGCATCAGATCACCCGCTCCGCGCCCAAGGCCGCTGCGATGGGTCAACAAGTCCCGGATGGTAAATTCGCGCGTTACCCACGGATCAGACATGCGAAAGCCCGGCAGATAATCTATCACCCGATCATCCCAATGCAGCCTGCCTTCGTCTACCAGCACCGCCAGCGCCGCCGAGGTAAATGCCTTTGTGGTTGAGGCAATGCGAAAAAGCGTATCTTCATCAACCGGCCTGGCGTGTTCGCGATCGCGCTGGCCAAAACCGCCAACAAAGCGCACCTTGCCGCCCTGAACCACGCCAATGGCAATGCCTGGTGTGTCAAAGGTCTCTATGGCCGCTTCGGCCACGGCCCGGATCTGATCAGGGCTTAACGCCTTTGTGTCGGCGGCATGGACCAGGGTGAGGGGAGCGCACACAAGGGCGACTAGCAGAAAAACAAAAGGACGATTCAAAGCGGTTTTCAAAGCAGTCAGACTCCCGTTCAGGCTTTTTTATGGTCATTACCGGCCATACAGATCAAAAAGGCAATAAGCGTGCCGATGCATAGCTTCCACGTAAAGGCCAGGCCTTTGAACATTTGCGGTAAATGCAGGCTGTCGACAATATAATCCTGTTGCATCAGGGTGACCGCAAAGCCCGCCGCCAGTGCCCACAAGACAGAGGTATGTGAGCCACGTTTGGTAAAGATGACGGTAAAATACACCCCCAACAGACCTGAATAGGAAAACACCATGACCGAGAGGGCAAATTCCAGTAAAGGCATATTGGTGTAGCGCTGCCAGTAAAAACTGAGCACGGCCATCAGAAACAGGGCAATGCCAACCAGCCCCATGGAAATTTGGCCGGCCCGCACATAATGCCGTTCTGGCACTGTGTCTCGCCGTTCACGCCAGGGTTTGTAAAAGTCCTCGACAATGACCGACGACATGGAGTTCAGCCCCGAATTGATGGTGGAAACGGCGGCGGCAACCACGCCAACAGTCACCAGACCGCGCATGCCGGCAGGCAATTCATTGAGAATATAATGCATGAAAATGGTGATTTTTTCGCCGTCAAACGTGCGCGTAACGGCGCTGGCAATCCCATGCCCCATCAGGTCTGGACGTTCGTAAAAAATGTATAACAGCTGGCCAATGGAAACAAACAGCCAGACCACAGGAATGGCTACTACCGCCGATATGAGCAGGGCCCGGGCGCCATCTTTTTCATTCTTGCAGGTCAGTACCCGTTGGGTCATGTCTTGGTCCAGGCCAAAACTGCCTATGGATAAAAGGGTTAGCCCGGTGACAATGGAAAGCATGGTGAAGGGCTTTGAAAAATCAAAAGCAAAGTTGAAAAGTTGCAACTTGTTCTGCCCCTCCGGCGTGTGGCGCAGGGCGCTTAGCACTTCGTCGGCGGGGACCGGAATGGCTTTCCACAGCACAAACAATACCGCCCCTGCGGATGCAACATAAATAATAAACTGGATCAGGTCGCTCCAGATTACGGAATTAATGCCGCCAAGAAAGGTAACCAGAAAGCCCAGAGCCATCATTAAAAAAGCGGCGATAATAATGCTTTGCGCGTCAATATTGGAAAAAAGGATCATGGAGACGGCAATGGCCGCCAGAAACAGGCGCGAGCCGCTGGCAAATACGCGCCCCACCAGATACATCGCACCTGCGGCTCGCATGGTGTTGGCGTTAAATCGGTGACCCAACAGCTCGTACACCGTGGTGACTTTCAACGCATAGAATCTGGGGATCAGTACTCTGGCAACAAAGAGGGCCGCCAAAATGGTGCCGATATTGGTCGACAGGTACGTATAATCGCCCCGATAGCCCTGGTCCGGCCCACCCAGAAATGTGGCCGCCGATTGTGAGGTGGCCAGTACAGAGACCGCCACCACCCAATAGGGCATCGTGTTGCCGCCCAGAAAATAATCTCTCGAATTTTCAGATTTTCTCCGCGAAAAAAACCAACCTAACAGCACCAACAGGCCGACATACCCCCCAATGGTCAGCCAATCCAACAGAGCAAAGCTATTTGCCATATATACTCACCCGAATCTCTTACAGCTGGTTTTTCACAGCACAACCATTAGGCCCTATGCGAGCGTGGCGAGATTAAGCGCAACGGCCCAGCAGGAACCGGATCACGATTATCCCGCGATCGCGGTATAGTCTAAGAAAAAATTCCCCTAAAATAAGATTCTAACGTATATCAATCTCCAGTGGTATGCAATAATGGTATTACTAGCGACCTGAATGGTATTCTCAAACCAGTAAGCCAAAATGGGATGACAGATGACTGAAATGGTAAGCCGGCGCTTTGGTGATTTTGATCAATGGTCCACCCGCGACATGGTGGAAGCCATGTATGAAGGACAGTTGGCGGCCATGGCCGCGGTGAAACCAGTCATCGATGAATTGGCGATCACGGCCGAGGAGGCCGCAAAACGGCTAAACGGGCAGGGGCGTCTGGTTTATGCCGGGGCGGGGACGTCAGGGCGACTGGCAGTTCAGGATGGTGCTGAACTGGGGCCGACCTTTGGCTGGCCCCATGATCGTCTGGTTTTCTGCATGGCCGGGGGTATGAAGGCCCTGACCATGAGTTCGGAACGGGCCGAAGACATTTCCAGTGATGGCCACGAACAAATCCTTGCCGCCGCAATTGGCAAGAATGATGTGGTTATTGGCGTTGCGGCCAGCGGCCGGACGCCCTTTACCCTGGGCGCACTCAGCGAAGCCAAGGCGCGGGGGGCGCTCACCATAGGGGTCGTCAACAATCCGGGTTCCCCCATATCCGCCAAAGTTGACCATACTTTGCTGGCGCAAACCGGATGCGAGCTGATTGCCGGTTCAACCCGTATGAAGGCGGGCACCTCGCAAAAAGTGATTTTGAATATGCTTTCCACAGCCATCATGACCCGGTTGGGCCGGGTTTATAAAGGCCTTATGGTGGATATGGTGGTGTCTAACCAGAAACTGGAAGAACGTGCCGTGGGGATGATTTGCCAGATAACCGGTTGTAACCAAGCGGTGGCCAAGAGCGCCCTGAAAAAAGCCAATCTGAATATAAAATGCGCAGTTTTAATGGCACTGGGGGCCAGTCAGGCGCAAAGTGAACGTCTGTTGATTAAGGCAGATGGCAATCTGCGCCAGGCCCTAAGCCTTGGAAACTATGGCTGATATTGTTGCAAGCCTGAAGCAGGTGTTGGGGGCGGGGGCGGTGCTGGACCGCGAGGCCGTGGCCGAGCGCGTCACCAGTTATTGGGATCAAAGTCCAAGCCGGGCCAAGGCACTGGTTCGCCCCGCCAATACGCAAGAGGTCTCCGTCGTTTTGGCGCTGTGCCATGCGCATGGCCAAAGCGTGGTCACCCAGGGGGGTAAAACCACGTGTGTGCAGGGTACGCAAAGCTGTGCGGATGATATCATCCTTTCTACCGAGCGAATGAATGCGATTGAAGAGATCGATCCAATTGCCGGTACGGCCATCATTCAGGCTGGCGCCATATTGGAAACCGTACAACAGGCAGTGCAGGACAAGGGGCTGTTTCTGCCGCTGGATCTTGGGGCCAGAGGGTCATGCACACTGGGCGGTAATCTGGCCACCAATGCAGGCGGGGTGAATGTGCTGCGTTATGGGATGGCGCGTTCCATGGTGCTGGGGCTGGAGGCGGTACTGGCCGATGGCACCATTATTTCCTCCATGAATACCATGCTGAAAAACAATGCCGGCTATGATCTGAAACAATTATTCATTGGTACAGAAGGTACTTTGGGGGTCATTACCCGGATGGTGGTGCGCCTGATGCCCTTATCCACCACAAAAAATACTGCTTTGGTGGCGCTGGCGAATTTTACCGCGGTGCCGCGCCTGCTCAACCATTTCAGAAGCCAGACCGGCACCACATTGTCGGCGTTTGAAGTGATGTGGGGTGATTATGTGCGTGCCGTTACCGTCCCCGGGGCGCACCGCGCGCCCATGGATACGGGGCATGAGTTTTATGTCTTGCTGGAATGTCATGGCAATGATGCGAGGCGCGATTCGGAACGGTTTTTGGAGGTGATTGAAACAGCCTTTGAAAATGGTCTTATTGTGGATGCGGTGCTGCCAAAATCAGAAAGCGAGCATCAGGCACTGTGGGCAATACGAGATGATTTTGATGTCATTTTACGGCCAAAACCAGTCTATCTTTATGATATCAGCCTGCCCATCACAAAAATGCAAACTTATGTTGCGCAGGTCCAGGAACATTTAAAGGCTAACCTGCCAAATGCCGTTCTTCATGTATTGGGCCATATTGGTGATGGTAATCTGCATTTCTTTGTCCAGGCCCATGCCCAGGATGAAAACGCGCGCGCCCTTGCAGACCGGGCCATTTATGAGCCTTTACGGATGGTGGGCGGCTCTATATCGGCAGAACATGGCATTGGTTTTGAGAAAAAGGCATGGCTGGACCAGAGCCGCAGTGCGGCGGAAATCGCCTTAATGAAAACCTTGAAGAAGACGCTGGACCCGCACAATATTCTGAACCCCGGTCTGGTCTTTGATCTGGGCGGGTAGGAAATGAAGACATTCCACGAAGATAGGCCATATGCGACAACAGTTACATTGCATCTTATGCAATCGGTGATAGTCTCGTCTTCACTGGTAACCACATATTTGCTTTGGGTTCAGGCTCAAACACAAACTGGGTTTCACCTATGGAATTGAGTAAAATCAGTCGCGACAACGGGAAAACCACCCCCCTATATATTCAAATTGCGAACAGCATTCACGCCTATATCACCGACAACAAGCTGGCGGTTGGTGAAGCCTTGCCGCCAGAGCGCGATTTGTGCGCCATGACTGGTACCTCCCGTGTGACCATCCGCAAGGCGCTGGACAAGCTGGCCAAAGATAACGTTATCCAGCGCAAACAGGGCATGGGGACATTTGTACTGCCCCGGATGACACAGCTGGGCTCTAGCCTCAGCGGGTTTACTGACAGTGCCTATAATCAAGGGCATAATCCAGATGCCATCTGGATCATGAAGGCCTATGGCACCCCGACCGTAGAAGAAGCCAGCGTTTTAAAAATATCGCAGGCGGATAAAGTGGTGCGCCTTGGGCGGGTGCGTCTGTCGGATGGCCACCCTCTGGCCATAGAACACGCCATTGTGCCGGCAAAATTATTGCCGGAAATCTCCGAAATTTCTGAATCGCTGTATCAGGCGCTGGAGACCAAGGGAAATCGTCCGATCAAAGGCACGCAAAAGGTGCGGGCCTCGCTGGCCAATCCTACCGAGGCCGGCTTGCTGTCGGTTGAAGAAAACAGCGAAGTCTTACGCATTGAACGACGTACTTATCTTCAGGATGGCACACCGATTGAGCTGACCCGGTCTGTTTATCGCGGTGATCGGTATGATTTTGTCATGAACCTGGAAAACAAGCATTTGGCTTAGTGCCCAGGCGGCCGGTACAGGGTCAGGCAATGGCGGCTTTGCTTTTGTGGGTTTGACCAAACATCATTTCCCCTTTTACCCAGGCATGAATAACCTCGTATTGCGCCGACAGGGCAATGAAATCGGCCTGTAAACCCGGGTGGATCTGCCCCACCTGCTGGTGAAGGTGGACAAAGCGCGCGGGCACATGGCTGGCCATGCGCACCGCCTGTGACAGATCCACGTCCAGAAATTTCATGGTATTGCGTACTGCGCTGATCATATCCAGATCAGACCCGGCCAGGGTTCCATCGCCGGTCATACACCTGCCATTGGCCACGGCTATATCCGTTGCACCCAGAGAAAATCCCTTGTGGGTGGCGCCAACACTGGGCATGGCATCCGTTACCAGAAATATCTGCTCTTCTGCTTTTGCCCGTATGGCCAGTCGTAACATGGCCGGATGTACATGATAGCCATCGGCAATGATGCCGCACCAGCCACGAGGGTCTTCCAGCGCGGCGGCAATAATGCCGGGCTGGCGGCTGGTCATCGGGCGCATGGCGTTAAAAAGGTGGGTAAAGCCACGCAATCCTGCGTTCAGCGCCGTGCAGGTTTCTTCATAACTGGCCTGGGTATGACCCGCCGAAACAATGACGCCATGTTGATGCAGGGCGTCGATCATCGCCGGCGTGGTCATCTCAGGGGCCAGGGTCACAATGGTTTTACCGCGCTGCAAACTCGCCATTAAGGCCACATCTTCGGCACCAATGCGCATGAATTTAGACAGATCATGCACGCCGGACTTTTCCGGGTTCAGAAATGGCCCCTCCAGATGAATGCCCAAAACGCCGGGCACACCTGCTTCGATAGCGTCGTCCACGGCCTTAATGGCGTGTTTCATAACCTGTAAATCATCACTGATCAGGGTGGGAAAAAAACCGGTGGTTCCAAATTGGCGATGGGCTTCGCCAATGGCGGCAATGGCGTCCACAGTGGGGCTGTCGTTAAACAAAACCCCACCGCCGCCATTGACCTGTACGTCAATAAAGCCCGGTACCAGCATCATGCCGCCCAGATCGCCATCAATCAGCACGCCAGCGGGGCGGTCCGCATTGTCGCAAACCGTTACAATACGGTCATTCTCAAAGAGTACGCTTTGCCCGTCCACAAAGCCATCCGGCGTCATTACACATGCGTTGATGATCGCCTTCATGCTCACAAAGTCTCCGTCACCTTGTTTAAAAAGGGGGGATGGTCCGGATTTTGGCCACGGGCCAGCGCCAGGGCGTTCACAAAATTATAAAAAGACTGAATAAGTACCAGCGGCCGCAGTTCCGCCACTGCGCAAGGAGCTGTGCTTAGCGCCAATGCACCGTCATAAATATGTCCCGCCGACAATACCCGCGCCCCGCGCATGATAAAGGCGCTGGCCACATCATCTACGCTGGGTTGGGTTTCATCATGGGTAGAGAATATCAAAACCGGAAACCCCTCTTTGACCAGGGTCATGGGGCCGTGCTTGACCTCGGCGGCGCTAAACGCCTCGGCATGCAGGCTGCAGGTTTCTTTAAATTTTAACGCGGCCTCCTGTGCTACCCCCAGGCCCAGACCGCGACCAACCACAAACAGGCTGTTTGCGGATACCAATATGGGTATGGCCGCAGACCAATCGCAGGCCAGTGCGCGCTCTAATATGGCGGGCAGGGCCTTTAATCCCGCGAGCAGTTCTGCATTTTGTCCCCAAACCGCCACCAGATGGGCCAGGGCGCTCAGGCTGCTAATAAAGGTCTTGGTGGCGGCTACGCTGCGCTCGGCCCCTGCCTGCAGGGGGATCACAATGTCTGCCAATTGCGCCAAAGGTGAAGCTGTTTCATTGACCAGGCAAACCACCAGGGCGCCGCCGGTTTTGGCAGCCTGGGCCGCCGCCAGAATGTCTGGACTTTTGCCCGATTGCGAAATGGCCAGAAATAGCACATGCCCCATGTTCTGATGAGTATTGTATACCGAATTAACAGATGGGGCCGCCGACAGAGTAGGGGTACCGATATGGGTTTCAATCAGGTATTTGGCATAGCTTGCCGCGTTGTCTGAACTGCCGCGGGCACAGGTAACCACCAGGGCTGGTGGCGTGGCGCGAAGGCGCGCGCCCAAGGCCTCAATCACATCACCATTAGCCAGCCTTTGCCGGGCAACACAGGCTGGTGCTTGCCAGCTCTCCTGATGCATCAGTGTTTGTGCCTGTGCAGAAGGAGCTATCTGGGTATGATTGCAATTGGACATATGGCACCAATAACCAAATTTGGCCCCTAATACAATACCACTATAATACCAATTGGGTTTTGATATGGTTTCCCGATTGTCATTCGGTATTGGGGAACGTAACACTATGGCCATGGATACGGGTTTTTGCGCAGGGATAGGCACATGTGGGGGCTGATATGTTGACATTTACCTCAGGCATGAAGCTTTTGGTCGCGAAAAACTATGACGAAGTTTATGCGCGTGCCGTTCAAGCTCTGCAGGAGAATGAAAGAAATCCGCTGGCCTATTTCTTTATTGGCCTGGTGCTTGCGGAATACGGCCAACACACCAAGGCATTGGAGTTCTTGGCCAAGGCAAACGAACTGGAACCATCCAACCAGACTTATCAGGCCTATCATGCCAGAGCGTTAGCAAGTCTTGGCCAGTTTGAGGCGGCCAGGACCCGCGCCGACCATATGGTAAAGGTTGGCATAGAAGATGCGCATCTGGCTGATATGATCGGGCTGGTCTATAGCCGTTCAGGCTATCATGACTTGGCCATTCCCCTGTTCGAACTGGCCACCAGAAAAGCTCCCCGCCGTGCCGAGTTTCATTTTAATCTGGCGGTGACGGCCCAGTTTACTGGCGACTTTGAGACAGCAAGAACGGCCTATAAAGAGGCCACCACCCTCAGGCCAGAATTCTATCAGGCCTGGTTCGCCCTGGTCTCGCTGGAACACCAACGCCCTGATAACCACTATCTGGATACACTAAAACCACTTTTTGATAGTGCCAGAGGGGATGTTGAGGGGCAGTTGCTGTTGGGGCATGCTATTGCCAAAACCCTGGAAGATCTGGAGCGGTTTGAAGAAAGTTTTGACTGGTTGGAAAAGGCAAAGGAAGGCAAACGGGCACAAATTCGCTATCGTCAACAGGCGGATACCAGACTATTTGAGACGGCTAAAGCGCTTTCTGTACAGACCGCGCTACCATCATCAACACAAGCGCAAAACCTTCCGGTATTTATAATTGGCCTGCCGCGTACTGGCACGACCTTGCTTGACCGTATTCTCTCGTCGCACTCTGCGGTGACCTCTGCCGGCGAGCTGGAGCTGTTTGCCTGGTTGATCAAGGAAACCAGCAAAACCGACAGCCGGGCCATCACCGATGCAGAAACCTTGCGGGCGGCACAATCCATCGATCTGGCGGTGGTTGGTCAACGTTATCTGGAACAAATCAAGGTGCTGGGGCATGGCACTCAACTGGTGACCGATAAAACCCCCCATAATTTCCTTTATGCAGGCCTTATCCACCAAGCCTTGCCCCAGGCGCGGATCATAACGCTCAGACGCGGTGCCATGGACAGTTGCCTATCCAATTACCGACAGCTTTTTGCGACCCACAAGGAGGCGTTTAATTACACTTACGCACTGGAAGACGTGGCTGTCTATTACCGCGAATTTGATGCCCTGATGGCCCATTGGCGTGCCCATTTGCCCGCCGATCGCTTTATGGAAGTGCGCTATGAGGATATTATCCGCGATCAGGAAAACCAGACCCGTCGCCTGTTGGCATTTTGTGGGCTGGACTGGGAGGCAGCCTGTTTGCAGTTTCAGGATAATGCCGCTGCCGTTGATACGGCCAGTTCGGTTCAGGTTAGGCAACGCCTTCATGGCGATTCAATTGGCCGATGGAAACGCTATGGCAATCGGTTGGATCGCCTGAAAACGGTACTTGGCGCGTTGGCAGATGAGGAATAGGGGCCTGTAGACTATCTATGTTTTTTCTGGGAATTGATGCCGGTGGCAGTACGTGTAGGGCTCGTCTGACCGACAAGGCGGGTACGATTATCGGGCACGGCAAGGCCGGGCCGGCCAATGCCCGCATTGGCACGGATAAGGTTTTTGCCGCCATAGAAGAGGCCTATCAACTGGCCATGGCAGACGCTGGGTTGAGCCCGGCGGATAGCCCCCGCATTCGGGCCGGCATGGGGATTGCCGGTATCAATCGTATTGGTGCCAAAGAAGCATTATTGGCAAAGGGCTTTCCCTTTGCTTCTGTGACTATCAATACCGATGGGTATATTGCCAATATCGGCGCTCATGGGGGACAGGATGGGGGGATCGTCATCATTGGCACCGGCAGCATTGCCCTGGGCCAGGTTGCTGGTCGTGATATCAAGGTTGGTGGTTATGGCTTTCCGATTTCTGACGAGGGCAGCGGGGCTTATATTGGCCTGCAGGCCATCCGCAAAACCCTGCGCGCCGCCGATGGGCGCAGCGAGCATTCAGATCTGACCCGGGCGTTGTTCCACCGTTATGACAACCAGACGGACCAGGTGGTCAGCTGGATGGATACCGCCACCGCCACCGATTATGCGACGCTGGCCCCGATGGTAACGCAGGCGGCCAAAGAGGGAGACCATCATGGCCGGGTGATTACCCAACATGCGGGCCATCATATCGAAATGATGATCCGGGCGCTTTACAAGGCCGGCATTCCCCGTTGTGCCTTGTTAGGAGGATTGGCGGATTTGATTTTGCCCTGGCTGTCGCCGGATGTGCGTGCCATGCTGGTTGCGCCCTTGGGCGATGCGCTGCACGGGGCATTGCAAATGGCCCGCCAAGGTCAATAAACAACACAGACTAGAAAAAAAAGCCCGGTCATCAAAATGATGACCGGGCAGAATTTACCACGACACTATGTGGAGAGGAACGAAGTTAGAAGGAGGCCTTAACCGTCAGTTGCAGACGGCGAGGGCGGAAGAAACTGCGCGGTGTTCCAAACCCGGCGCTGTTGACTTTGTTCTGAATGTTATAGCCGGTCTGGCTATTCAGGGCATTAAACAGGTCTGCTCTGAATTGCAGGTTATAACCGTTCAGGACAACAAAGTCCTGGGTGTAGTTCAGGTCAACCTGCAAGTGCGAAGAGGTTCTGCGTGAGCCGGCAGGTTCGGCAAAACGGCTCGTATCACTACGGCTGCGGGTCAAGGAGCGATAAACTTCTACATCCCAGGCTTCCCAAGGTTGCCCTGACTGATAAGACATGAATGCACCGGCTTGGGCATTCCATGGCAGACGATAAAAGCCATAGACTTTAAATTGATGCGGACGATCGCCTTTAAGTCTGCCTTGTCTGTTGTCCCAGAGCTGACGCCCGGGACCATCGGCAATAAAGGATGAACCAATGAACGTATTTGCATCATTCGTTGTGGTGGTGTTGTCCTGATCAAAATTACCAGTAAAGCGTGAATAGACATAAGACGCCGTCACTGACCAGTTGTCAGAATTATATTCAGCTTCAAAACCGGCTTCGTAATAGTTGGTATGAGCATTATCGAGCTGGGCAATCACATAGGAAGAGCCACCAATTTCTGCCCGAATATCATTCAGGTTAGGCACATACAGTCCCAAGGCCTGTATTTCGGGGGGCGCATTGGAAAACAGACGCGCCGTGTTGTTGGTATCTTCCCAGAAATGCTTTGCATGGCGATACCGGGTGTGTACACGAACCACAAGTTCGTCACTCACGTCATGGTTCCAACCCAAAAGATATTCATCAATTTTGCGGGGTTTGATATTGTCCTGGAACACTTTACCAGAAGAAGAACGAACCGGATCAATCTCAATGAAATTACCATTGGCATCGAAGGATACATCGACATTACGGCGGATGTTACGATCCCAGCTTGCCGCCCGGGCCAGCGATGACGCTGCAGGGTTTGAGCGGGCATAATTGGCATAAAGAGACGTTACCGGGGAACGTTGCCATTCCACCCCGAGACGAGGTTGGATCATGTCATTCCACTTGATCTTCTTCATCTTATAGCGATGGCCGGGTGCGACTTCAAAACCAGAGATCGTACCTGATTTTTTGCGTAGCCCTTGTCCAAACAACTCGTCCTGGCTGACCAAAACGCCAACATTGAAGGTAAGGTTCCCTTTTTCAATGGTGTCATTGATCTCAAAGCTTTGCAGGCGTGCTTTGGACTTGATTGATTTTGGTACTGGCCCTGAGGCATTGGCCAGTCCATCAATACTGAGCGCACTGACACGAGCCTGGAAAAACACTGGGGTTACACCATCAGACGCCGTGGTTCTGCCGCCAGGAACGGTGATGAAGCCATAACCGTTGGACAGGCGCGCCAGGTCTTCGCCAATACTCTGATATTGGTAGCCAATATGCACATCATGGGTCATTGAACCTGTTTCAAAGGTGCGGTCAAAGGCAACCTCAAAGCTGGTGCGCGAAAAATCCTGGCGGTTAATCGTGCTGGCACCACCAATGGTACCACCGCCGGTGCGTACACCATTGGCCCCTACGAAACCATATTGGTCAATAATTGGCTGAATAAAGGAGTTATAGGCCGTTGCGCCGGTAATGGGCTGTGGCACAAGAAACAATCCCTGTTGATCAAGGGCATTGATGTTCAGTGGATCACCAAGACCAATATTCAGGTTGAAAAGATTGTCAGGCCGTGAAGCCGTATTGTTTTGAAAGTCCGTAAACTTGAAGCTGAACGAACTTTTCTCGTCCATTATCCATGACCCTTCGACAATGATAATGTCCTGACTGGCATCATCCCCCTGAGAGGTCGAGGGGGCCGCAAATTGACCAACCCCCCGGTTTCTGGAGGCGCGATCCGAAGTCCGATAACTGGCATCCAGCAGGATATTGCTTGTCGGAGCAAAGGTCAGCTTGCCAAAGTACTCATTGCGAGTGCTCTTAAAATCGGGAACCGTACCCAGGGCATTACTAACGTTTTTCCGGCTAACGGTTGGGCGATAGTATGAGCCATAGGCAAACAGTTTATCTTGTATGATTGGGCCACCCAGACTGGCTGTGATCCATTTCTGGTCTTCCTGAAACTGTGTGGCACTGCCGGATTTTTGTTTGCTGGTCAGTCCAGAAGCTTGCACCTTATAGCTGGCTTCTCCATGAAACTCGTTTGTGCCGCGCTTGCTGATCGTGTTGATTGAAAACCCACCAGAGCGGTTAAATCCACGCGCTGTCGTACCACCGCGTATGATGGAGACTTGATCAATATCATGCGTCGAAGGTTCAGCGCTCAGCGTGCCAAACAAGGGTAGCGTTACATCAACGCCATCAAACTGGTAATTGTTGTCCTGACCACTACCACCGGCACTGGGGCCGCGAACGCTATCTTCACTATACTGGACGCCGGGGATCAGTTTTTGCAGGTCACGATATTCCTGCCCGATCGGCACGCCTTCAATCATTGCCGTATTCAGCGTATTCTTCAAACTGGCCCGACCGGTATCGATGTAATTCTTCGTGCCAGTGATCACGATGGCATCTTCCTGATTGCCAAAGGTCACATTCACTTTGATCTTTTGTTGCAACAGGACCGAAGCGGCGCGTTTAACCACGCTGCCATCTGGGCTTTTAAAGGTCAGAATATATTCGCCGGGAGGCAGCAAAGGCAGCCAATAGCGCCCATTGGCCCCGGAAGTCGTTGTTCTGGGCTGTGGCAAAACCGGGCTGGTGGCCTCGATCGCAACCCCGGCCAGGCCAGTGCCATTGCTATTGGTAACCTGGCCGTTGACCGTACCTGCCTGCTGGGCATAGGCCGGTGCACTGATCACAGCCAGACCGGCTGCCAGTGCCGTACCCATCAGGAAGTTACTCCTGTGCAGTCTCAGTTTGAATGATTTCTTTGAGTTTCTAGCCATCTGGTGACCTCCCCCTGATAAATGCCGTCGCGGCAGCAGTCATAAAACCTACATAGAACAAGTACAGCCTATCTGGCGAAGGAGTCAAATACCAATTTGTATTATTTTGAAAAATATGGCAAAAAGCCCACAAAAATAAGAAACTGTAATAATACCATTTTATTACCAATGCGGGATGTCCTTGAATTTCCAGCTTGCTATAATTCTGGTTTTTATTAAAATTTCGCACCGAAGAGGGGTGTTGTCGGCAGGAAACGGGAAGATACCTCTTGGGAATATGCCTGGAATGCGATGGGGCTGATCTCATAGCGCGACAAGGTTATGGATTGAATTAGGGCTTAAGCTATGGATCGTTTTTTCTCCTCACCTTCTTATAAAAATATGGCCATAGGCAATGTTTTTATGTTGATTGGCGTGTTGTTCCTCTCCTCGTGCATCACCACGCAGGAAGAAATTTATCTGCCCTCGGAAAATTTCAATAGCCGTGTGAGTATCATTGTTATTCACCATACATCTTCGAATTTTGAGGAATCAGTCAATATCCTGACAAAGGCTTCATCCAGGCCTGTCAGTTCGCACTATCTGGTGCCAGACCCCAGCGATGAAACGTATACAAATGACACGCTCGAGGTTTACAAGCTGGTGCCGGAAACTGAGCGGGCCTGGCATGCGGGGCGCAGCTATTGGGCTGGCAAAAGCGGCCTGAATGATCAGTCCATAGGCATAGAAGTGGTCAACCAAACCTATTGCACCCATGGCAATGCGGTCATTGATATGATGAGTGATGGTGAGGAAGAGGCGTTGGCAAAGCGGATATGTTTCTATCCGGATTTTCCTGAAACCCAGATGGAAGTGCTTATCGAGCTTTTGCGGGATATCTTGCAACGACACCCGGAGATCAAACCTATAAATATCATCGGGCACTCAGACATAGCGCCGGATCGTAAAATCGACCCGGGCCCGCGCTTTCCCTGGCAACGCTTGTATAAACTGGGGATCGGTGCTTGGTTTGATGATGACACCGTGGTGAAGTATTGGGAAATGTTTCGCCAAAACCCCATGCCGTTGATCAATGTGCAAAAAGCACTAGGGGCCTATGGTTATAAAATTGAGCCTACGGGAGAGCTGGACGAGCAAACCCGCAATGTATTGCGGGCATTCCAGCTGCATTTCAGGCCATCTGAAGTTACCAGCGAGCCAACTTTGGACAGTACCGCCATCCTGTTTGCCCTGATCGAAAAATATCGTCGTGATCAACTGGATGCGCTATTGGTAGTGGATGAACCCACCCAAACCGATTTACCGTAATTGAGTACCCCAAAGCGATATCTCACTGTTAACCCCATGTCCGGGCAGGCGCGACCTGTGCGTCGTGTTGTCTTGTGCTGGATAATGGCAAGCCTTGCCATGATGAGGATGGCAGCCCCCGTTTGGGCGGCTCAACACAGGGCCGGGCCTCTTCCCGGCGCAGAGAGGCATGATCTTGTTTATCAGGCCCTTGCCGGCAAGCGGACCGGCTTGATCGTCAATCAGAGTTCGCGGGTGGGGGAGCAATATCTGGTCGATGTTCTTCTTGCAGAGGGCATTGAGGTGGGCGCACTATTTGCGCTCGAGCATGGGGTGTTTGGCACCGCGGACGCCGGTGCTGTCCTTGCGGACGAGATGGATGCGCGGCGCGCTCTTCCTATTGTTTCCCTCTATGGTGACAAGAAGGCGCCCTCTAAACATGATATGAAAAATCTGGATGTCTTGGTATTTGACATACAGGATGTGGGGGTGCGGTTTTATACGTATCTAAGCTCACTTCATTATGTCATGCAAAGCTGTGCGCGCTATCATATTCCCTTGGTGGTGCTCGACCGTCCCAACCCCAACATCGCCTATATCGATGGACCTATACTGGAACCTTCATTCCAGAGCTTTGTCGGTATGCATCCCATACCGGTCTTGCATGGCATGACCCTGGGTGAGCTGGCGCGCATGATCAATGGCGAGGGGTGGCTGGGCAAGGCCATGCATTGTGATCTTACGGTAATCCCGGTGGCGCAATATACCCGTTCCACCACGTATGAGGTGCCGGTAGCACCATCGCCCAACCTTCCCAATGCACAATCCATTCGTCTGTATCCTTCCTTGGCTTTGTTCGAGGCAACCGCGATCAGTGTTGGTCGTGGAACGGATCTTCCCTTTCAGGTGCTGGGTGGTGCGCAAAAGGCCTATGGGAACATGATCTTTACCCCTCATCCGATTCCCGGGGCGTCTTTGCACCCCAAGCTGGAAGGCAAGACGCTTTATGGACAGGATTTACGGCAGGCGCAGATTGAGGGGTTGAGGATAGAGATATTTATTGACTGGTATACGCGCGCCAAGGCACTGGAGGCACCGTTTTTGGACCGCCCGGGCTGGTTGGACAAACTGATGGGAACGGACCGTTTCAGAAAACAGGTCCAGGCCGGCAAAACCGCAGAGGAAATTCGTGCCAGTTGGCAAAAGGGACTTGATCGTTTCAAAAAACGTCGGGCACCTTATCTACTATATACGGATTAGTGAGTGAATTTATCAACAGGACCAGAGCTGCGCGAGAAGGCGGGGCTTACTTATGCGGAGATGCTGAGATGGGAAGATTGAAAGTCAGGGCCCGAGAGGAGCAGCCGGCGCTGGAGCCATTGTTCACACTGGTTGAGGATGTTGCGGGTTATTTGCCCAACAGCATGTTGCAAATGGGGGAGTGGCCGGAGCTGGCCACAGCCTTTGCCGGTCTGGCCTCTGTGGTGCTGGGTCCCAGTTCTCGCCTGCCGGCCGATCTGAAGCAGATGATTGCACTGGTCGCCAGTCAGGCGGCGGGTTGCCAGTATTGTATGGCCCATACCGCCCATAATGCTGAAGGGGCCGGTGTGGCGGTGGAGAAGATTGAAAAGGTGTGGGAGTTCGAAAGCTCGCCGCT
>WFTT01000065.1 GCA_015485335.1 Robiginitomaculum sp. | reverse complement strand
GCGGTCCACCTTCACCCCGGCCAATTCCATGGTGGAGAGCACCTGGGGCATGGGCCGTTCCAGCGTCTCGTAAACCGTATGCATTTTGGTTGTGGTCAGGCGCGGTTTGAGAATTTGCCACAGACGCAAGGTAATATCGGCATCTTCGGCGGCGTATTCGGTGGCCGGTTTCAGATCGATCTGATCAAAACTGATTTGGGCTTTGCCCACCCCGGCGACTTCTTTGAAGGGCACAGGAGCATGACCCAGATGCAGCTTGGACAGTTCGTCCATACCATGCCCATGCACCGTGCCATCTTCGACATAAGACAGCAACATGGTGTCATCAAAGGGAGTAATATCAATACCATAACGGTGCAAAACACCCAGATCATATTTGATATTCTGGCCGATTTTCAGAACCGCCGGATCCTCCAGCATGGGCTTGAGAATGCCCAGGGCTTCTTCCATGGGGATCTGGTCAGGCGCGGTGCTGAGCAAGTCCCCGGCGGCCCCATGGGTCAGCGGAATATAACACGCCTCGCCCGGGGAAACGGCCAGCGAGACCCCCACCAGACCGGCGGCACTGGAAGAAAGCGCATCGGTTTCTGTATCCACCGCCACCACGCGGGCAGCCTGGGCACGCGCCACCCAGTCTTTCAGGGTATCCACATCCTGCACACAGACATAGGCAGAGCGATCCACATCGCCGCCATCGCTGGTATCACTTGCCGCACAGTGTTCGTCATCGGTGCACAGGGTCTGACGCACTTTGCGGGTAAAGGTGACAAATTCCATCTCTTCCAGAAAGGAAATCAACGGTTCGGGTTCCGGCTCTTCGCTGCCAAAGGCCTCCGGGTCATCAGGCAAGGGCACATCGGTGCGCAAGGTGACCAGTTCGCGGCTGATGCGCGCCTGATCGGCATATTCGATCAGGTTTTCGCGGCGTTTGTTCTGTTTGATCTCGTGGGCGCGCGCCAACAGTGTGTCCAGCGAGCCATATTCATTGATCAACAGCGCCGCGGTTTTCACCCCAATGCCCGGCACGCCAGGCACATTATCGGCGCTGTCGCCGGCCAAGGCCTGCACCTCGACCACCTTGTCCGGGCCAACGCCAAACTTTTCCATCACTTCGGCGGGGCCTAGGCGGCGCGATTTCATGGTGTCATAAAGGCTGATGCGATCGGAAACCAATTGCATCAAATCCTTGTCCGACGAAATGATGGTGGTATTGGCCCCCACCCCTTCGGCATGGCGGGCATAGGTGGCGATCAGGTCATCGGCCTCAAAACCTGCCAACTCGACCGAGGGCAGGCCAAAGGCCCGCGTGGCCTCACGCACCAACGAAAACTGCGGCACCAGATCTTCGGGTGCCGGCGGGCGGTGCGCCTTGTACTCGCTGTAGATATCATTGCGAAAGGTCGGTCCCTTGGCATCAAAAATCACCGCCAGATGCGTGGCCTTTTCCTCATCACGCATGTCTGCGATCAGTTTCCACAACATATTGCAATAACCAGAAACCGCGCCCACGGGCATGCCATCAGATTTGCGCGTCAAAGGCGGCAGAGCGTGATAGGCGCGAAAAATATAGCCAGAGCCATCCACCAGAACCAGATGACTGTCGGGGGTAAGAGGTCGTGCAATGGCCATAAACTTCTCGCGCGTTGTTGAGTGCCGATCATGAGCGTGACCGTCACATGATGCAATGGCTTTGTTGGCATTAGACTCTGATGAAATATACTGTGAGCAGACCCTAAATTAGGAATAGTCGGCTCTATCTATAGCCCATACACCCGGCGGGCATTGCCACCAAGAAACGCCTTGCGGGTTTGCGCGTCCAGGCCCAGCTCATCCAGCCCTTTCAGGCAGGCCGTGGGGCTAAGCATGGGCCAGTTGGTCCCAAACATCACCCGGCGCGCCCCCGGCCCTTTCATGAAACTCACAAAACCCTTTGGCAGGCGATGCAGGGCATAGGCGGACGTATCCACATAAAAATTTGGATATTTCAGTGCCAGAGAAACCACCTCATCAATCCAGGGAAAGCCCACATGCCCGGCAACAATTTTAAGCTCTGGAAAATCCAGCAATACGTCATCCAGATAGGGGATCAGTCGCCCCGGTTCAGATCGGCAAAGCGGCCCGGTATGGCCGATTTGTGTACAAAACGGCACACCCGCATCCACACATGCCGCATAAACCGGATAATAAAGCCGGTCATTGGGCGGTAAATTCCACAACCACGGCAAGAGTCGTACGCCGACAAAAGTCTGGCCATCCACCCATTTGCGAAGTTCACGCACGGCCTGCATGGGGTTGGACAGATCCACACTGGCCAGCCCGCGAAACCGATCCGGGGCTTCCCTGATTTGCCGCGCCACCTCCTCATTGCTGATCAGGGGGCCTTCCGGCCCATACCAGGCTGACAACAGCGCCATTTTCACCCCGGCGACATCCATGGCGGCGAGGGTTTCCTTGACCGTAGGGACCAATACCTGCCCCGCCCGCCCGGTCCAGCGCAAGAGGGGTTCCATCCACGGGGCATTGGCCATGCGTTCGGTGGTGATTTGCGCCCATGCATCCACAGTTTCCATAACAGCCTCCATATACTTCGTATACACAGTTTATTCATTTTAAAAGAATGATTGCAAGCACATAAAACATTTTGTTAAACTGAACTATGAGTGCATCTTCCCAGAGAATTTATTTCAAACTGCAACGGGCCGCCCATGCCCTGAACAAAGCCGCCGACCGGATTTTACTGGAGGCCGCGCGTATCACCGCGGCACAGGCTGCGGTGATGGCCGTCATCATCAAAGATGGGCCGGTTACCCAAAAAAACATCGCCGAACAGTTGGGATTACAAGAACCGGCCTTAACCACCATGGCCAACCGGTTGGGCAAATTGGGCTATGTACAGCGCAAACGCTGTCCCACCGATCGGCGTGCATGGCTGTTGACACTGACACCGGATGGGGAAAAGGCATTTGATGATATTCGCGATCCCTTTGCCGGGATCAATGCCATGCTTGACGCACAAATTGATGAACAGGAAATGGATGCGCTGGCCAGCGCACTGGTGCGCATCATCAAGACCTTTTAGGCCGCGCCCCAACCAAAAGGGCACCCCCGAAGGGGTGCCCCTGATCTTCATGCTTCCACAAGGAATGGCCTAGAAATTGGCCCCCAGAGTGAACCAGACTTTCTGGGTATCCGTGGCAAAGCCTTTGGCATTGTAATTGGCGAATTTCAGGCCGGCATAATAATGCTTGCTGATCTTTTTAGAGACCTGCAAATCAACTTCATTACCATAGGATCCACCGGTGGCGGCAGAGAAATCATGATAAATGGCGTCAAACTTTAACCCCTTCATCGGACCATCGGCCTGCACCTTGTAAGACAGGCTGCCGTAAAAATCCTCCAGGCCACCGCCGGGGGTGCTGAGAAATTTATCGGCCCAGCCATTGAATTTGTGCAAGGTGGCCAGAGGGGTCTGGAAAGCCACCGTACCGTTATTATCCGAACCCAGCTTTTCAAAACCGATCTTGCCGGTCAGGCCATTGGCCGACAGCCCGGCAGACAGGTGTAGATAATTGGCGCTGTAATTGTTGGGGTTGCTGGCATTATCGGACTGGTTGGCGAACTCTGCCTCATAAAGGAAGTTGAGATTTCCATCGCCCAGTTTTTGTTTGCCATTAAAACGCACACCAAAGGTTTTGCTGGACAGCCCATAAACCGGCGCATCATTCAGATCGATAATCAGGCCATACCCAGTCAGGGTACCAAAGGGCAGCCCGGTATATTTGGCATCCAGAATAACCGTATCGGTATTCAGATCCCCAAAGGGGTGGTCGGAGCCAAAGATACGGTTCACATTCCACACATAGGCGGTGGTCAGGGTCAAATCCGGAATGGATTTATTGATCATGCCAGCCATGTCCCAGGTCTGGTCATTCTGGCGCCACCCCACCGTGCCGACAAAGCGCTGGTTATTCAGGTTCAGTGCCACACGGCCCGCCAATAAGGTGGTTTTGTCAAAACCGGTATAGGCCAGATAAGCCTGATTGACCTCGGTTATTTTTGGATCTGCAATCACGGGAAAACGGGTCTTGCCATTCACAGTGTTGTTGTATGCCGTGGCCCCTACCCGGGATACATTGTCAAATTCCAGAACCCCGGAAAATCCCTTGAACACGCCGGTTTCATATTTCAGGCGGGTTCGCAGGGTCGAGGCAAAGGCATCATCGGCAAAACCGGTCTGGCTGACATTTTCCGCGCGATAGCGGAAGGTAACGGTCGCCTTGCCCTGGGTAATGGCTTCGGCCAGGGTATCCGCTTCTTCGGCGAATGAGGGGCTGGCGGCGGCGATCAGTGCGAGGGTTGCAATGCTGGCAAATAGGGAGGTGCGCATAACAGTATTTCCTGTCTGTGAATTGATATTGCCAGCATTTTATCCGCGACCTGATCACGATTATTTGATCTGGATCAAATGGTTGTAGACAAAAGGTCGCAGATAACAGTTCCCCCTAGCCGGCACGTACCTGTTGGATGAATTTACCCACCTCGCCTTTCAGCAATTCGGCCTGCTCGGACAGTTCGCCGGCCGCCGAAGTAACCTCGCCCGCCGCCGCACCGGATTCTTCAGAGGCCTGATTAACCCCGACAATATTGCGGCTGACCTCTTCGGTACCGGTGGCGGCCTCCTGGACATTGCGGGCAATTTCCTGGGTTGCCGCGCCCTGTTCCTCCATGGCCGCCGCAATGGCGGCAGAGGTTTCATCGACAGAACGAATGGATTTGCCGATATCTTGCATAGCAATCACGGCTTCCTTGGTGGCCTGCTGGATCTCTTCGACCTGAGCGCTGATGCCCTCGGTTGCCTTGCCGGTCTGACTGGCCAGCTCTTTGACCTCGGAGGCCACCACCGCAAACCCGCGGCCAGCCTCGCCCGCCCGGGCCGATTCGATCGTGGCGTTCAGGGCCAGCAGATTGGTTTGTTCCGCAATATCAGAGATCAATTGCACCACTTCGCCAATACTGTCAGCGGTCGCGGCCAGACGTTCCATTCGTGCACTGGTGTCTTCCACCTCTTCCACGGCCCGCCGGGCAACCGTCGATGCCTGGCCAACCTGTGTATTGATTTCGGCGATCGAATGGGACATTTCTTCGGCCGCAGCGGCCACGGTTTGTACATTGGCGGCCGCTTCTTCGGAAGCTGCCGAGACCGCGGCAGACATATTGCTGGTATTTTCGGCAATACCGCTCATGGACTGGGCGGTGGATTGCAGCTCGGTCGAAGCCGAAGATACGTTTTGCACTATGCTGCCAACGCTGGCGTCAAATTCGTCGGCCATCTGATCCATCAGGATACGCCGCTCTTCTTCGGCCCTCTGTTTTTGCGCTGCCTGTTCGGCTTCCAGTTCGATCTTCTTGATTGCATTATCCTTGAAAATCAGAACTGCCCGGATCATTTCGCCAATTTCGTTTCGGCATAATGGCGGCAGCTCCACATCCAGATTGCCTTCGGCCAGATCGGTCATCGCATTGGTGACCCCCGCCAGAGAGGACGTAACACAACGGATGATCATATAGGCCAGCGCAAATACAAATGCCAATGCGATCAGGGTAATCAGCAGGGTCTGCATCTGTGTATGTGCCGCCCGGGAAGCCAAGCCCTTTAATTCATTCAGCAAATCCTGATTAAGAAGGTTTTCCATTTCCTTTAAGGCATTGATTTTCTTGGTAATCGTGCCGAACCATTGATCAACGCTGATATTACCAAGCTCGCCTTCGACACCACCTTTATAGGCAATATCGCGCATACGCTGTACATCTTTGACCACAGGCGAAGCCATCATGGCCTGATAGGCTTTTTCCTGATCTTGCGTCGCATGGGCCAGGAAAACCTGATTATAGGTTTTTTGTACGGCCGCCAGCGCTTCAAATTTTTTCATGGCTTCAGGCGTGAATTTACCCAGCGAAAATCCATTGGCCCCGACGGCCCGTTCTATGCCGGCGCGCTCTTTGGCCTGTAGAAAACTGGTATAGCCAATAATCCGGGAAACCACGACCGGATCCGGGCTGAGGGTGCTCATCGAGCCAATCAGCGACAACACCTTGCCGTTCAGGCCGGTATAATACCCGATGGCCTGAGATGCCGGTATGGAAAGCGCATCCACGCGACTGCGGATACTATCCATCTTTCCCAGATCGCTCAGGATCGTCTGAAGGTTTTGGGCGAATTCCTGGCCGTATTCATGCTGATCAAAATCACTCAGGTATTTTTGCAAAGCTGCTTTTTTTTGATCAGTCTGCTTTCGCTGTTGTGCCAACTCAGCAGAAAATTTAGTCCCATTACTGCCAAGAAAGACGGCCGTGGCACCACGCTCTTTTTGCTGTTCATGAACCAGATGGCTCATCTTGACGGCCAAAGACGTTAGATCAGCCAATTGGCCAATCTCGGCTTTTTGCCTGGTGCTTTGCAATACCAGCTGTGTGGAAAAAGATATGGTGGTTATGATCGGCACAAGTGCCAAAATCATAATCATATGCGATAGTTTCATGTTGCGTATAAAGTTCATAACTTACCCCGTGTCGTGTCTACACCCGGTAACGCCTGAATAATTACAACTCTGGTGCCAGATGGTACCTCAATACCTGCGCCCATATCCCCATTCTTTGGTTAACAGCGTTCATCCTGCGTCGATCTGTCGCAGTAAATTATCGGTGATGACAGGGAAACTTGTGTATCGAAGGCGTCCAATACCTAGACGGAGACATATGTTGCCACCGCAACGGAACAACGAATAATGACTGCTTAAAATCTATTATTATACTTATTTTTCATTACTTTAGGTGGTTGAATAAAAACACCATCCACTTTGTTCAAGACAACACATACCTTGATTTAATAAAAAAATACACCCCAAGGTTACTGCTCTGCGTTGGGTATGAAAAGGGTTAACGGACATGCCCTTTTTCCCGCTTTGGACACCTCTGTCGCAGGGGCACATTAGCCAAACCTTAAGTGGTATTAAAATACCTTTTGCAGGTAACGGGGACATCGTATCATGTCAGCTTTGACGATGGATAAAAACGACAACAACAAGGAAGAACGCCTGCGTGAATATGTCAGCGCTGTTAACGCTGTTTATGCCATCAGCCGCGATCATTTAACATTACAGGCCGTACTCGAACGCGCCCTGGATATACTGTTTGCCGTCCCCTGTCTGGATATTTTATCCAAGGGCGGAGTCTATTTACGAGACCCCGAAGATGACAATCAACTGGTGCTGGCGTGTTCCCACGGCCTGCGCGCCGACATAGACAAACGGTGTGCCAAAATCAAATTGGGGGAATGCCTGTGCGGCCAGGCGGCCATTGCCCGAAAAATCATTCTGGGTTCCTGCGTCAGTTCGCGAAACGAAGTAATTACCGATGGGCACGGCCTGCGTGGACAATACAATATTCCCATTATGATCGGCGAAAAACTGGAAGGTGTGCTGGTAGTTTACCTTCACCAGAGCACAGAGAAAAATCGCAAACACGAAAAATTCCTGAGCGACTTTGCCCATGCGCTAGGGGTATTGATCGGGTTTAAACAGCGCGAAGAAGAACTGGTCGCCAAGGAACTAAAAGCCCGCAATGCCGCCAATCTCGCCGAAGAAGCCCTGTTCCGTGCCCAACATGCCGAACAGGCAAAAAGCAGCTTTCTTTCAACCATGAGTCATGAATTGCGCACCCCCATGAATGGGATCGTGGGCATGCTCCATGCGCTGAATATGGGTAATCTGGATACACAGCAACGCGAATATGTAGAGCTGGCCCTTAGTTCTTCCGACCTTATGCTGGCTATTATCGATGACATTCTGGATACAACCAAGCTAGATCACAGTGCCATCACCCTGGAAAATCAGCCGATCTGCTTGCAAGCGTTTCTGGATGAAACCCATACGGCCTTTGCCCCATTGGTAGAAGAAAAGAAATTACGTTTTGAAGTGTGCATGGAAGGTGATTTGCCTGAATATATCAGCGGCGATAAAAAGCGTCTGCACCAGGTGCTGAACAACTTTATTTCCAATGCGGTCAAATTCACCCCCCATGGCTCGATCACCCTGAGCATTGCTCGCCAGGCAAACCAGGACAATACAGTCGCCTCGGACTGGATTATCTTCAAGGTTACCGATACCGGCATCGGCATTGGCAAAGATACACGCCAGATTATTTTTGACCGCTTTACCCAGGTGGATTCTTCGATTTCACGGCATTTTGGCGGTACGGGATTGGGCCTGTTTATCTGCAAAGAATTGGCCCAGGCCATGGGCGGCGAAGTTGGTGTAGACAGCAAAGCGGGCCTTGGCAGTACGTTTTGGTGTAAGATACCTTATTCCCCTGCCTCCCTTGCCATGGTGAATGCGGCTTGATCATCAGATCAAAGCGCACCAATTGCATAAAAGTATAGTATACTTATATTTTCTTGCGTTACTTTCCCCTCAGAGATATTCTGACCACTCTGCATGTAATGTAAAGGGGCATAAAGATGGATGGGTTCCGTACCAAAGCAATTTCTATGGGGTTACAGTTTTTTGAACTCATCAGGTCAGAAACTGCACTTCATATCTATACCTGGATTGCCATTGGTTTGATTTTTTCTTCACTCGTGTTCACGGCCCTTATTTTACTTAACCGCATCAAACAGTTTAGTGCAGATGATATATTCGAGCGCATTCATGGCCCGGGCCCCAGACGAGAACGCACCATCAAAAGGCGTTTGAAACGCATGAAGGCCTTTGCCTCATCGGTTATCCTGACCATTGCGCGCAATGCCGCCATACTGGTGCTTGTGGGCATTATACTGCCGGGGATCATGCTGGGCGTGATTGCCGCCAAACAGGACTGGATTTGGCCTGGCACCTATGCCCTGAGCCTGAATGATGTCCCCACCAGCGGCACTCAGTTTGCCCAGAGCGATCTGGCGGTTTTTGTGGCCGATCAGGCCCTTAAAGGTGGTCTTAGTGATGCCATTGAAGTCTTTGACCTTGGTCTGGGCAATATACGCAACAACCCGGAAAACCGATGGTTTTCTGCGTTTGTCTTTCTCTATCGGCTGCTTTCGGGGGCCGTGGTGGTAACCATTGCCTTTGTAGCCTACCGCATAATTGTTACCCTGCCCGATGTAAAAGCGGCCACCGATAAACTACAAAATCAGTTAGAGGAGTTACAGGCCCAAAGGCTTGCCCGTGCCGGTTAAAAAAGGGGAGCCATTGGCTCCCCTTTTTCGCTATATTATGCGTCCCCTTATCCCCGTCTGCGTACAATCTGATAACCGGAACGGAACAGGTATTTCACCGGCACACTGACCATATGGACCAGCCGGGTGAACGGGAAGAGAAGGAAGATGGTCAGGCCCAGCACGATGTGCAGCTTGAATACCAATGCCTCATCAGCCACATATTCGGCAGCACCGCCACGGAAGGTAACGATGTGTTGTGCCCATTCAGCCAGTGCAATCATGGACGAGCCGTCCAGATGTTTGGCGCTTTGCGGGATGGTCAAAAGGCCCAGCACCAATTGCACAAAGAGGATCAGCAAAATGGCCATATCCATAAATTTGGTGGTGGCCCGCACCCGGTCCTGTGTAGTGCGCCGCCAGATTAATATGCTCATGCCGACAAACGCCATAGAGCCAAAAATGCCCCCCGCCGTCATGGCCAGAATTTGTTTATGCCCGGCGGAGATAAACGGCTCATAGACCCAATGCGGGGTCAGAAGACCGACAAAATGGCCCATGAATAACAGCAATATACCAATGTGAAATAGATTGCTGCCAAGGCGCAGACCCTTGCGATGCAAGAGCTGGCTGCTGTCTGCTTTCCATGAATACGGATCCTGATCATAGCGCAATATCGAGCCGATAATCATGGTCAGAATGGCAATATAGGGATAAATGCCAAAGAAAAAGGTGTTCACATATTCGGCCATTATAATGCTCCCAGTGTGGGGGTTTCGTTAGGGGCGCAGGTGCCGCAATCGGGCGCCCCGGTAAAGGCTTCGGGCTCTTTCCACTCAGCGTCCAGCTCGTCCAGGGTCTGGATATCCGGCAGAGCCGCATCCGCGGCTTTTTCCAGCTCTGCCTTGCTGAGCTTGACCCCGGACAGGGCCACAATGGCAGCCATGACGGCGGCATAACCGGATTGGCTGCGTTTCAGCTTTTCGCCAATGGTAGCAATTACCGGAGCCGCCTGGGCCAGGGTTTCGATGCCCTCTTCGGGTTCACAAATGGAAACAAATTCCAGAAACAAAGGCAGATAATCGGGCAACTCGCCGGTGCCGATCCGCAGCCCTTTTTCCTGATACTTGTCGGCCAGCTCGATCATTGCCTGACCCCGAAAACGCGACTCCCCGTGCACATGTTCGAACAGGTGCAGACAATTTGCCCGCCCCCGGTCAAACAATTCCACATAAGCTTCTTGCGCTTCCATCAGGTCAGTGGCGGCCAGCTCGTCCATAAAGGAAAGCAGGTTTTTCAAAAGCTTTCCCTTGACGACGCCTTCATCCACCAGCGCCTGTTTCAACTCATCCATATGGCTGATCCACTCACTTTGCGGATAGGCCAGCAAATGGGATAAAACGCGAAAACTTCTCATGACTGGTCTCCCGATGCCTTGTGTGGTGTGCCGCTGAGCGTGTTGTTATGGGTTTGCGAACCGAACAAATTGGTGCGCTTTTTGGCCCCGGTATTACAGCCATTGCCAAAAGAGAAACCGCATTCGGAACGTGCCGAGAAGGCAATTTCCTGATCAAACGGCCCATCACCGGCATATTCACGGTGATTGGTGGGAATGACAAAACGATCCTCGTAATTGGCGATTGCCATCAACTGGTACATATCGTTCATTTCGTCTTCGGTCATACCGACCTGTTCCAGCACCGCCGGGTCCTCGACCCCATCCACGGTTTTACCGCGCATATACAGCCGCATGGCCATCATCCGTTCCAGCGCGCTGATGACCGGTTCTTCATCCCCGGCGGTCAGAAGGTTGGCCAGATATTGCGTTGGAATGCGTAATTGGCGCACATCAGGCAACATGCCGTTCTGGTCCAGATGGCCAGCCTCGGCCGCCGACTGGATCGGTGAGAGCGGCGGCACATACCAGACCATGGGCAAGGTGCGGTATTCAGGGTGCAGCGGGAAGGCAATCTTCCACTCCATCGCCATTTTATAGACGGGCGAGTTTTGCGCCCCGTCAATCCAGCTTTGCGGCACCCCGTCGGCCAAGGCCTGTTTGATCACTTCGGGATCATGGGGATCCAGAAACAGGTCGCACTGGCTCTGATAAAGGTCTTTTTCGTCCTTGGCCGAAGCCGCATCAACGATTTTATCTGAATCATACAACAGCACGCCCAGATACCGGATACGCCCGACACAGGTTTCCGAACACACGGTCGGCTCACCGGCCTCGATACGCGGGTAACAGAAAGTGCATTTTTCGGATTTTCCGGACTGCCAGTTGAAGTAAATTTTCTTGTAGGGACAACCCGATACGCACATGCGCCAGCCGCGGCATTTGTCCTGATCAATCAGCACAATGCCGTCTTCTTCCCGTTTATAGATCGCGCCCGAGGGACATGACGCCACACAAGACGGGTTCAGGCAATGCTCGCACAGGCGTGGCAAATACATCATGAATGTATTTTCAAATTCGCCGTAAATCTCCTTTTGAACTTTGTCAAAATTATAGTCTTTGGACCGTTTTTCGAACTCGCCACCCAGGATTTCCTCCCAGTTGACGCCCCAGTCCGGCTTTTCCTTGAACTTGCCAGTAATGGCCGACTTCATCCGCGCAGTGGGAACGGTTTTGCTCTCTTTCGCGGTCTTCAGATGGTCATACTCATAGGTAAACGGCTCATAATAGTCGTCAATCAAGGGCAGATCTGGATTGGCGAAAATATTGGACAGAACCCCTATTTTGCCACCGATTTTGGGCTTTAACTTGCCGCCCTTGGTCAGCTCCCAGCCGCCTTTCCATTCGGACTGATCTTCCCAGTTTCGCGGATAGCCAACACCGGGTTTGCTTTCCACATTGTTGAACCAGGCATATTCGACGCCACCACGGCTGGTCCATACATTCTTACAGGTGATGGAACAGGTGTGACAGCCAATGCATTTGTCCAGATTCAGGACCATGCCGATTTGTGCACGAATAGTCATTGGGCTGCCTCCGTGTTGATAGGTTGACCCTCGATGTATGGTTCTTCCATCCAGTCCACCGTGTTGGTTTTACGCAATATGACAAACTCGTCGCGATTTGATCCAACGGTGCCGTAATAGTTGAAACCCCAGGAAAGCTGCGCATAACCGCCGATCATGTGGGTGGGTTTCACCACCGCTTTGGTTACCGAGTTATGGATACCGCCACGTTTGCCGGTAATCCGGCTGCCGGGGGTATTCATGGTCTTTTCCTGAGCGTGGTACATCATGCACATGCCTTCGGGCACCCGTTGAGAAACCACTGCCCGGGCGGTAATCGCGCCATTGACATTATAAAGCTCAATCCAGTCATTATCGGCCACATCCACCTTGCGGGCGTCTGTTTCCGAAAGCCAGACCACCGGACCGCCGCGGTTCATGGTCAGCAGCAAAAGGTTGTCTGAATAGGTCGAGTGAATGCCCCATTTCTGGTGCGGTGTGATCCAGTTCAGCGCAATCTGTTTGGCCTCACCGCCGCGTGCTTTCACCGAATTGGTGATGGTACGGGTGGATATGGGCGGTTTATAGACGCACAACCCCTCCCCAAAATCACGCATCCATTCATGATCCTGATAAAACTGCTGGCGACCGGTTAACGTGCGCCACGGGATCAGCTCGTGCACATTGGTGTAACAGGCATTATAGCTGACATGCTCGTCCTCAAGGCCGGACCATGTGGGCGAAGAAATAATCTTGCGCGGCTGGGCCTGAATATCCCGATAGCGGATTTTCTCGTCCTCTTTGGGCCGTGCCAGATGGGTGTGATCCCGCCCGGTCATTTTGGATAAAGCCGCCCAGGCTTTTACCGCCACTTGCCCATTGGTTTCCGGGGCCAGCGAGAGGATCACCTCGGTCGCATCTATATCGCTTTCAATGCGTGGCTGGCCCTGTGAGACACCTTCATCGCGAACCGTCTTGTTAAGCTTGCCCAGCAATTCCACTTCGGCTTCGGTGTTCCAGCCAATGCCCTTGCCGCCATTGCCCAGCTTGGCAAGAAGCGGCCCAAGGGAGGTAAACTTCTTGTAAAGATTAGGATAATCTCTCTCCACTTCAACGAGGTTTGGCATGGATTTTCCGGGTACCGGATCGCATTCGCCTTTCTTCCAGTCCTTTACGCCCAGCGCCTGACCCAGTTCCCCCGGGGTGTCATGCAGGATCGGTACAGTCACCAGATCGGTTTCCACGCCCAGATGACCGGGGCAGATTTCTGAAAACTTGCGGGCCAGACCCTTGAAAATATCCCAGTCCGATCGACTTTCCCAGGCCGGGTCCACGGCACGGCTAAGCGGGTGAATAAAGGGATGCATGTCCGAGGTATTCAGATCGTTCTTTTCATACCAGGTGGCCGTTGGCAGGACGATATCGGAATAAACCGCCGTGGTGGACATCCGAAAATCAAGCGTCACTACCAGATCCAGTTTCCCTTCCGGGGCGTTCTCATGCCATTTCACTTCGGAGGGTTTATCGGACCCCATTTCTTCCAGATTATCGCTCATCAGGCCATTTTGCGCGCCCAGCAAATGCTTCAGCATATATTCGTGGCCCTTGCCCGATGACCCCAGAATGTTGGAGCGCCAGACAAACAGATTGCGCGGGAAATTATCTTCCCGGTCCGGATCCTCGGCGGCAAATTGCAAATCACCGTCTTTCAACCGGTCTACGACATAATCCTTGGTGGTTTTGCCTTCGCGTTTGGCTTTTTCGGCCAGCCAGAGCGGATTTTCATCCAGTTGCGGTGCCGATGGCAGCCAACCCATGCGCTCTGAACGCACATTGCAATCGATCAGAGAGTGGTTTTTCCACTTGTCCGCATCGGCCAGCGGCGAAAGGATTTCATCCACGCCCAGTTTTTCATAACGCCATTGGTTGGAATGGTTATAGAAAAAGGAAGTTGAATTCATTTGCCGCGGCGGGCGGTTCCAATCCAGCCCAAAGGCCAAGGGCAACCAGCCGGTTTGCGGCCGCAGTTTTTCCTGGCCTACATAGTGGGCCCAGCCACCGCCGGATTTACCAATACAGCCACACATGATCAACAGGTTCATAATCCCCCGATAGGTCATATCCATGTGGTACCAGTGATTAATCGCGGCCCCCAAAATGACCATGGAGCGGCCACGGGTCTTGTCGGCATTTTGTGCAAATTCGCGGGCAACCTGGATAATTTTATCGGCGGAAACGCCGGTAATGGCTTCGGCCCAGGCCGGCGTGTAAGGCACATTGTCGGTGAAGTCCTTGGCAACATTATCGCCGCCCAGACCGCGATCAATGCCGTAATTGGCGGCCATCAGGTCATAAACCGTGGCCACATAGGCATCTTTTTTGCCTTTCAGCGTAACCTTGCGTACGGGCAGTTTACGCACCTGCACGCTGTCATGATCCGTATGGGCAAAGATTTTGCTCTCATGGATCTGATTGCCAAAATAGGGGAAGGCCACGTCCAGAACCGCATCTGAATTGTCGATATTGCTCAAAGACGGCCAGATGTTTTCACCGGAAACCGAATCCTTGGCCTCCAGATTCCATTTGCCCTCTTCGCCCCAGCGTGAACCAATGGTGCCATTGGGCACCCGATGGCTTTGCGAACTTTCGTCATAAACCACTGATTTCCATTCGGCATTGTTTTTGACCTTCAGATCGCCAGTAAAGTCCGAGGCGCGCAAATTGCGGATGGGGACGTAATGATCGCCCTGTTTTTCCAGCAGGACCTGCATCGGCATGTCGGAATAATTACGCACATAGTCGGTGAAATATTCGGATTTATTGCCCAGGTGGAATTCCTTGAACACCACATGGCCCATGGCCATGGCCATGGCTGCATCGGTGCCCTGGCGCGGGTTTAGCCACATATCGGTAAGCTTGGCCACTTCGGAATAATCCGGGGTAACCGATACCGTCTTGGTGCCTTTATAACGCACCTCGGTAAAAAAGTGGGCATCGGGGGTCCGCGTTTGCGGCACGTTCGAGCCCCAGGCAATGATGTAAGAGGAATTAAACCAGTCGGCACTTTCGGGCACGTCGGTCTGCTCGCCCCAGGTTTGCGGAGATGAGGGAGGCAGATCGCAATACCAGTCATAAAAACTGAGGCAGACACCACCCATCAGGGAGAGATAACGCGAGCCGGCCGCATAAGAGACCATGGACATGGCCGGGATCGGCGAAAAGCCCAGAACCCGGTCCGGACCATAGGTTTTGGTGGTATAAACATTGGCGGCGGCGGTGATTTCGTTTACTTCATCCCAATTGGCGCGCACAAACCCGCCAAGACCCCGCATTTTTTTGTAGTCATTGGCCTTTTCGGGGTCCGAAACAATGCTGCCCCAGGCCAGAACCGGATCGCCGTGTTCGGCCTTGGCGGCGCGATAGGCCTTGAGCAGGCGCGAACGGATCAGTGGATATTTCAGCCGGGCGGCCGAATACAGATACCAGGAATAACTGGCCCCGCGGGAACAGCCCCGTGGCTCGTGATTGGGCATATCAGGGCGAGTGCGCGGATAATCGGTTTGCTGGGTTTCCCAGGTCACCAGGCCATTTTTGACATAGATTTTCCAACTGCACGATCCGGTGCAATTCACCCCGTGGGTGGAACGCACAATTTTGTCGTGCGCCCAGCGTCCGCGATAGGCTTTTTCCCAGTCCCTGGCCTCGGTTGTGGTAATACCATGGCCCTTGGAAAACGTGCCGTCGACCTTGGAAAAATAGGTCAGTCTGTCGATGAAATTGCTCATGGATCTTGGTCCTTAAGAGTGCATACAAACGGTTGAACAAAAAGTTCCGCGGGCAGGTCTCTGCCCGCGAAACCATGAGGTTTATGGGTTCTTCACATAGGCGTCTTTGCGCAGGTAGAACCACCAGTTGATGGCAATGCAAAGAGCGTAAAAGGCGGCAAAGCCATACAGGGCGTATTCAGGCGTGGTGGCCTTGATCTGCTCGCCAAACACCTTGGGGATGATATAGGCCCCATAGGCCGCCACAGCAGAGGTCCAGCCCAGCACTGGCCCGGCCTGTTCCTTGTCGAACACCATGGCAATGGTGCGAAAGGTTGAACCATTACCAATGCCGGTGGCAGCAAAGAGGACCAGGAACAGGATCAGGAAAGGTACGAAGTAATCCTGAGGCGTGGCCGAGGCGTAGGCCTGTTTCATATAATAGGCGACACCCAGCGCGGCCACGACCATAATCACGGAAATGATCTGGGTCACTTTGGCCCCGCCCATCTTGTCGGCAATCATGCCACCTACGGGGCGGATCAGGGCGCCAATGAAGGGGCCGGTCCAGGCAAACATCAAGGCACTGGGTCCATCGGGATTGGCCAGATTGTGGGTCATCACCCCATCCACCATGACATGCTGGAAGCCAAAGATCACCTTGATGGCCAGACCAAAGGCGGCGGCATAGCCGATGAAGGAACCAAAGGTCATGGTATAGATGATGGTCATCGCCCAGGTGTGCTTGTTGCCAAAGATTTTGTATTGGTGGTTAAGGCTGGTTCGAATAGAGCCGGGGATCAGCTTCAGCGCATAAACCGTGGCGGCGATCACCACCGGCAATACAATCCATTTGCTGAGCATCAGGCCCGAACCGCCAACATCAGCCGGCAGCATCAGCCATAACCCGCCAATGGAGGTGGCAAAACCAATGGCCAACATGCCTGATATTTTGGCAAAGGAACCCAGAGGCGAACCAATATTGGGGGAAACGTGATCAGCGGTGATATTGTTCATGCCAAACCAGGCGGCAATGACAATCGGTATCAGAATGACTACCCAGATATAGCCGGCATTGTGCAGATAGGTCTCCGTACCGGCAGGAATTTTACCGATTAACGTGCCCGACGTGGCCTGCAATACCATGGGGGTGCCACCGAAAATTGCGGCCGTCATCACCAGGGGCACCAAGATTTGCATGGTGGTCACCCCGAAATTACCCAACCCCGCATTCATGCCCAACGAATAGCCGGCCATGCGTTTGGGAAAGAAAAAGCTGATATTGGACATGGAGGAGGCAAAGTTACCGCCACCAAAGCCGGACAAAAGCGCCATCAATTGGAACTGCCATAAGGGGGTATCGGGGTTTTGCAATAAATACCCGGTACCCGCCGCTGGCAGGATCAGCAATGCGGTGGTGAAAAAGATAGTATTACGACCACCGGCCAGCCGGATGAAAAAAGTCGAGGGAATGCGCAAGGTAGCCCCGGTCAGACCGGCAATGGCGGCCAGCGTAAACAATTGGGATTTTTCAAAAGGGTATCCCAGATTGATCATCTGTACGGTGATGATACCCCAATAGAGCCAGACCGCAAAGCCGCACAAAAGGGCCGGAATGGATATCCACAGGTTACGGTTGGCAATGGCCTTGTCCCGGGTTTCCCATTCGGTTTCGTCTTCCGGGTTCCATTGTTTAAGATCTTCGGCCATATCAGGCTCCTTTATCTTTCTTGTGCGATGCCATTATTTGGCAGGGGCGCCGTGCAGGTCTTCCATTTCAGGAAGATCACGCGGACCGTGTTGTTCAGGATGTTTGGCATTTTCCAGCCGTTGGATGGCAAAGTGCATCCAGGTGAGGGCAATACCGATCAGAATGGTCAGCAGCATAAAGCAGCTGGTCCATACCCCGATGAGGTCATTCATCACCCCAAAGGTGATGGGCAGGACAAAGCCGCCAAGCCCGCCAATCAGGCCGACAATGCCGCCAACGGCCCCCACATGGTCCGGATAATATACCGGAATGTGTTTATAGACCGCCGCCTTGCCCAGCGACATGAAGAAGCCAAGCACGATGGTGAGCGAGACAAACATCCACAAAGGAATAGTCAGGTTGAAATGAATTGGCCCTTCAATCCCGGCAACCGTGTAATCGGTGGAGGGATAGGAAAGAATGAAGCTGACGACAAAGGTAACCCCAAAGGTCCAGTACATCACCTTGCGGGCACCGATTTTATCAGAAAGCCAGCCGCCAATGCCGCGAAAGATGGATCCGGGCAGCGCATAACTGGCGGCCAGCAGACCGGCAGTACCAAGAGGCAGACCATAGGCACCCACATAATAGCGGGGCAACCACAGGGCCAGGGCGACAAAACCGCCAAAAACGAAGAAATAATAGAGCGCAAACCGCCAGACCTGCAGGTGTTTCAAAGGTGCCAGCTGTTCGATGAAGCTCTCATGCTTCAGGCCTTCTTTGCGCCGATGCCGGTGTACCGGGTCATCTTTGGCAAAAAGGAAGAACAAAACCGAGGTTGTGGCCATAATCGCGGCATAAACCAGAGCGACATTTTGCCACGCCCCACCAACCGCCACGAGCAGTACCGGCGCCCCGAAATTGGTGATCGCTGCGCCAACATTACCCATGCCAAAAATGCCAAGGGCCGTGCCTTGTTTTTCTTTTGGGTACCATTTGGAGACATAGGTGATGCCTACGGCGAAGCTGCCGCCGGCCAGACCCACACCCAGCGCCGCCACCAGAAACATGGAATAGGTATTGGCAAAAGAGAGCAGCCCCACCGCAATGGCAGTGAGCATCATTTGCGTTGCATAAACGATTTTACCGCCATATTGGTCGGCCCAGATGCCCAGAAAAATACGGCTGAGCGAGCCAGTGAGAATCGGCGTTGCCACCAAAATCCCAAATTCGGTATCATTCAAACCCAGTTCGGATTTGATCCGGATACCGATAATGGAAAAAATGGTCCACACGGCAAAACAAACCGTAAAGGCCAAAGTTGACGCCGTTAGCGCCCGTCTTTGTTCGGCTGGTGTTACGTTATCAAGATGTCCCATAGCCCTCTCCCAAGGTAGACGTTCTGACTTTGCGTTGGCGCAACATGACCTTTTGTGCGAAGATGCAATTGATCCAGATCAAAAACTCTGAAAAAACTTGAACACCGCTAATGTGAAAGGACGCCTGAGTTAAATGGACAGCAAAGTCACACTCGGCCCTGTCACGATTTCAGCGCTGTTATCCTTGGGAGAACTGGCGCACCAATTGCAATTGGAACGCGGCTGTACGGCGCTGTTTGTAGATAGCGAAGGCGAGATCTATTCCACCGAATTGCGTGAACAGCGCAAAGCCACGGACAAGGCCGCAACCGCATTGGAAAATGTCTGCCAGGATCCGGAATTACCGACCAGCATCGGCAGCACCACCTTGCAAAAAGTACTGGAAATTCTGGGGGTTGCGCAAAATCTGAAGGCCCACCGGCGCCATGTTGATCATTTCAACATATCCTTTGCTCGGGCCGTCAACTATTACACCTATACCACCCTCAGCCCGATCCTGGACGTACAGATCGAGATCGCCCTGCATGTGGCCAGCGTCGCGCCGACCACGGCCACCGCCTATGCCAATCTGTTGCAATGGAAAGAACGGGTGGGGCGCGAACGGGCCTGGGGAGCGCATGGATTTTGCAGCCAGGTCTTCAAGAATCGCGAGTTTTCCGAACGTATGCTCACCCTGATTGATGAACAGGGCTCCTATAAGCGCGCGTTTATGTCGCTGGCCTCGCCAGAGCACCGTGAACTGGTGGACAAGCTGACCTCTGGTTATGTGATGCAATTTGTCGAAGACCTGCATGCTCTGTTGGCCCGTGATGATTCGGCCGAAGAACTGGAAGCCATATCGCCAATCACCTGGTTTCAATTGCTTACCGGCAAGATTGAACGGTTAAAGCTGGTAGAAATTGAACTGGTCAGCAATCTCGTAGCCAGTCCGGTTAGCCTTACCCCCCGCACCAAGGCCCCGGTAAAACCCAAAACCGCCCCAATGGCCAGTTCTCTGGAACGGCATATGCCGTTGATTCGCGCACTGCCGGCCTTGTCCAAGCTGGATGAAAAAGAGCTGCTCGCTTTGCTGGCCCATGCCAATATTCAGGAATGCGAAAAAGGCAAATTGCTGTTTTTGCAATCCGAGCCGTTATCACGCTTTTATCTGATCCTGTCGGGGTGGGTGAAGCTGTTCAAGGGTTCGGACGCTGGCGACGAGGCCGTGCTGCAAATGCTGTCGGCCGGCGACAGTATCATGGAGGCGGCGGTTCTTCTGAACATCCCCTCGGTGGCCAGCGCCCAGGTGGTTGAGAAAACCACGCTTCTATCGCTGCCGGCACCCGTGGTTCGCCAGGTATTGCAGGATAATAACGCCTTTGCGCTGAACATGATCGGCAGCCTGTCCATGCGCTCTCAACATCTGATCCAACAGATCGAACAGTCGCGCCTGCGCAATGCATCCGAGCGGGTGGGCTGGTATCTGCTGAAACTGGGGATCGAGGAAGGCGGCGGCAATACTACCTCTATCCGACTGCCCTATGATAAATCCCTGATCGCGGCCTATCTGGACATGACGCCGGAAACCTTCTCCCGCACATTGAAAAAATTCCGCGCCCAGGGCTTTCGTATCGAAAATGATACCATTACCCAGCCCCACCCCAAGGCCCTGTGTTCGTTTTGTGATCAAAGCCTGGCCAATGCCTGTCGCTATCGCGACGATCCGGACTGTCCCAGCACCTATCTGTAGCCCCGGAATTTCCTGATCTGAAAATTTTCTCGCACACTTGTTTAACGTTGAACTATGTGTTATTAGTTCAACGTTAAATTAATTACGAGAGAGCCCATGCCCCTATCCCGACGTAACTTTCTTCGCATTGCCGGCAGTTCAGCCATCATTCTTCCCGCCACGGCCTGTACCACCGGACCGGACACGGCGCGCCAGCCATGGCAGCATGCCGGGCAGTATCAGGACCCCATGCGCCGGGCGCTGTCTTATGCCTTATTGGCCCCCAACCCCCATAACCGACAGCCCTGGATAGTGGATTTGCACGATGAATCCGACGCCACATTGTACGTTGATCTGGACCATTTATTACCCCAGACCGATCCCTATAGCCGCCAGATCACCATCGGCCTGGGGTGTTTTGTGGAACAATTTCGCCTTGCCGCCCAGGCCTATGGATTTCGCCCCGATATCATCCCCTTCCCCGACGGATATGATGATTTTCAGCTGGACAAGCGCCCCGTGGCACATTTGCGCCTGTCCTCCATGGGACGGCCCGCCCCCTCCCCTGAATTTTCACTGATCACCAGGCGGCGCACCAATCGCAATCTTTATCTGGAACGGACACCGGCGCATCTGGCCCTAAAAGCCATCACACAGGGACTGGGCAATCATGTTACCTGCGGCTTTACCAATAATACGGACCGGGTGGCATCGCTCCGGGAACTGGCGGTCACCGCCTCGAATATCGAATTTGATACCCCGCGCACCTATATGGAAAGCGTCGATGTGATGCGCATCGGGGCGCGCGAGAACAATAAAAACCCGGACGGTATTGCGCTGGAAGGCCCCCTGAAAGAAACCTTGCATCGTCTGGGCATTTTAACCCGAAAATCCCTGTCGGATATGAACTCATCCATCTTTCGCACCGGGCGCGAAGATTATGCCAAGGGCATTCAAAGCGCCCGGGCCTTTGTCTGGCTCAGCACGCCCACCAATACCCGCCTTGACCAGATCCAGGCTGGGGCTGCCTATTTGCGCCTGAATTTAAAGGCCACCGGGGCCAGGATGGCTATGCACCCGCTGAGTCAGGCGCTGCAGGAATATTCAGAAATGCAAGAACCCCTCAAACGCATTCATCAATTGCTGGACGTAAAAGTCGGTAGCCGAGTTCAAATGTTTGCCCGGATCGGTTATGCCAAATCCGTTGCGCCGGCACCCCGCTGGCCATTAGAGGCAAAGATCAAACCCGTATGAGTACCGCAAACGACCAAAGCGCCGCCATTCGTGTATTTACCGAGATCGGCATTATCCACCAACTGAGCCAGAATGCCATGGAGCGCACCCTGCCTGACGGCCTGCGCATGGCGCATTTTGGCGTACTGACCCATTTTGTGCGCCGTGATGAACCACAAAGCCCAACCGATCTGGCCCATGCCTTTCAGGTTACCAAGGGGGCCATGACCAATACCCTGAACCGTCTGTCCGCCCGGGGCCTGGTGCGCATTAGCGCTGATCCAGGCGATGGCCGGGCTAAGCTGGTGTGTATCACCGAGGCGGGCAAAGCCATGCACGCCCGCGCCCTCCGTGCCATTACGCCGCTTTTGCAACAAACCCTGTCTCCCTTCACCAGCGCAGAATTTGAAAACGCTTTGCCCTTTCTTACCCGCTTACGCGAAACACTGGATCAGGCGCGCAATTAGGCTCATAAACCTCTTCAGGATAATACCGGAGGTTCCCATGAAAGCCCTGTTCATTCTGGCCAGCCTGCTGTTTGCGCTGATCAGTGCATTCCCATCCCATGCCAATGACAACACATTTTTATTACGCCCCGAGGCGGTGTTTGATGGACAGACCCTGCACAAGGACTGGGCGGTTCTGGTTCGCGGCACAACCATTTTGGCCGCAGGTCCGGCCAGCACGCTGGACGGGCCACCAGATACCCGCACGATCACTATGGCCGGGCAAACCCTGCTGCCCGGGCTGATCGACAATCACAGCCATATTTTGCTGCATCCCTATGATGAAACCAGCTGGACCAATCAGGTCCTGAACGAGCCATTGTCTTTGCGCACTGCCCGCGCCGTCATGCATTTAAGGGCCACCTTGATGGCCGGCTTCACCACCTTGCGCGATCTGGGTACCGAGGGGGCCGGCTATGCCGATGTGGGCTTAAAGGCGGCCGTCGCACAAGGCATCATCCCTGGCCCGCGTCTGGTGATCGTCACCCGGGCCATCGTTGCCACGGGCAGTTACGGCCCCAAGGGCGCGCCGGAATTTGATCTGCCGCTGGGCGCACAAACCGCCGATGGGCACGATGAGTTGATCCGTGTGGTCCGCGAACAGATTGGCAAGGGAGCCGACTGGGTCAAGGTGTATGCAGATTATCGCTGGGGCCCCAATGGCGAGGCCATGCCCACCTTTTCCGAGGACGAATTAAGACTGATTGTGCAGACCGCGCGTTCCTCCGGCCGCCCAGTCGTCGCCCATGCCAGCAGCCCCGAGGCGATGATGCGTGCCGTCAATGCCGGCATTGAAACGATCGAACACGGCGATGGCGCCACCATGAAAGTTCTCAAAGCCATGGCGAAAAAAGGCGTTGCCTTTTGTCCGACACTTGCCGCCGGGGATGCCGTTACGCAATATAATGGCTGGAAAAAAGGGGTAGAGCCGGCCCCGGCGCGCATCATTGCCAAGCGCGCAATGTTTGCCCGCGCCCTGAAAAGCGGGGTGACCATTTGTAATGGTTCGGACGTCGGTGTTTTCACCCATGGGGATAATGCCCGTGAGCTCGTGCTGATGGTGGATTACGGCATGACGCCGATAAATGCCTTGCGCGCTGCCACCTCGGTGAACGCCAGGGTGCTGCACTGGCAAGACAAGGTCGGCTCTATCAGGCCCGGCCTGCTAGCGGACATCATCGCGGTAACGGGCGATCCCACCACAGACATTAGCGCCCTTAAAGACGTGCGCTTTGTGATGAAAGACGGCGTGATTTATAAAGGCGGGGAATAGAGCCTATCGCTATATCCTTTTTGGAGAATGCTCAAGACGTGCCAATAAAAACTGGGTAAGCAGTCCGGCCATGCCAGCTATGAACATCGCCATGGCTGCCAGCGTTATCATGCGGTTTTCAAAGCGTTCCTTACGTACACCGCTGACTTGTACGTGGTATGCGCGCTGCCCTCCCGGTACAGCTACCGTAAAGACTTCACCATGATCTGTATAAAAATTTAGATACTTTTCATCATATTTTTCAGGCTGGGTTATAAACGGGTTTTTGGCATCCGTAGGCACCACACCCCTAGAGACATATCGATAGAGTCGATCAGGAAAAACAACCGCATTTTGCGCCGCGACACCTAAAAAAAGACCCAATGCCAAAGCGGTTACCGAGCCGATAACCCATGCTTTTTGTTTTCTATACTGTGCCTGTTTTTGCAAACTGGCGGCCTTGGCAATTTGTGGCAAAGCCGCCAGTTGTGACGCCATCTGTCCTCGATGGTCATCAGCCAGAAACTCCGCCGGGCTTAGCCCAAACACCCCAAGCAAACGGTCCAAAACCTCCGCTGAAGGAAGCCCCTTGCCGTTCTCCAGTCGCGACAAATACGATTGCTCAATATTGGCCTTCACCGCCAGTTCCGGCTGTGTCCAGTCATGAACAGTGCGCAGGTTTTTCAGTTTTTCGCCAAACAACATTTTGGGCTTCCTTTACCAAATTCGCAATTATTCTTGGATATTCTTTGACGAATAGGAAGAAAAATATGATGGCATATGCGGTAATAATGGCGAATGTGCACACCTAAAGGAGAGTTTGCAGGACAAACGTGCGTTTCCTCATCCTGAGCTTGTCGAAGGATGGGGGCATGCAACCGGCAAGTTCTTACAAATCAAACAACAGGCGTTCCGGATCTTCCAGACATTCTTTTACGCGGACCAGGAAGGTTACCGCGCCTTTGCCATCCACCACCCGGTGATCATAAGACAGCGCCAGATACATCATCGGCCGAATGACCACCTCGCCATTCACCGCCATGGGGCGGTCTTTGATAGCGTGCATGCCCAAAATACCGCTTTGCGGTGCATTCAGGATCGGCGTGGACATGAGCGAGCCATAAACCCCGCCATTGGTGATGGTGAACGTCGCGCCCATCATCTCATCCATGGACAGTTTTCCATCGCGGGCCTTTTTGGCCAAGGCCGCAATACCCAGTTCCACCTCGCCCATAGAGAGCGCGTCACAATCGCGAACAACCGGCACCACCAGGCCCTTTTCGGTGCCCACGGCAACACCGATATCGTAATGATTTTTATAAATAATATCGGTGCCGTCGATTTCGGCATTGACCTCGGGCACGTCTTTTAGGGCCGTAACACACGCCTTCACAAAGAACGACATGAAACCCAGTTTTATGCCGTGCTTTTTGGCAAAAAGGTCTTTGTATTTGGCCCGCGACGCCATAATGGCACTCATATCCACCTCGTTAAAGGTAGTCAGCATAGCCGCTGTATTCTGAGCCTCTTTCAGACGTCTGGCGATGGTCTGGCGCAGGCGAGACATGCGCACGCGCTCTTCGCGGGGGCCGGTATCGCGGGGCGCTGTGGCGGGTACCGGAGCCGGTGCAGCACTGGCCGCCAGTGCGTCCCCCTTGGTGATGCGCCCACCTTTGCCGGTGCCTGAAACACTGGCCGGATCGACGCCTTTTTCCACCATCACGCGCGCCGCCGACGGCATGGCCACGGGGCCATCCGCGGATGAGGCCGCCGGTGCGGATGCTGCTGGTGCCGCCGCCGAGGCGCTGGCCGTTGCCGTGCCGCCCTGGGAAACCCGCGCAATGACCGAGCCCACGGCAACCGTGTCGCCCTCGGCCACCAGATGTTCAACCATCACCCCGTCCACGGGGGATGGCACTTCGATCGCCACCTTGTCGGTTTCCACCTCGACCAGTGGCGCATCTTTTTTCACCGCTTCGCCCACGGCCACCATCCAGGACGCAATCACGCCTTCGCCAACACTTTCGCCCATTTGCGGAATGGCAATATCAATGATCTTGCCCGCATCCCCCTTGGGTTCAGGGGCCTTGGCCGCTTCGGCCTTGGCCGGTGCTGCACTGGTACTGGCACCGGCGCCTTCGTCCAGCACCGCCAGCAAGGCACCGATTTCTACCTCATCGCCTTCCTTGGCAGCGATTTTGCTGATCACCCCATCTGCAGGAGCGCTGACCTCCAGCGAAACCTTGTCGGTTTCCAGTTCCACCAGCAGGTCATCTTTTTTGACCGCATCGCCCATCCCAACTTTCCAGTCGGCGACAATGGCTTCGGTAACGCTTTCGCCCAGAACGGGGACAACAATATCGGTCATGATTTTTTCTCGATGGTTAGGGCTTCATCCAAAAAGGCGTTCAGTTCGGCCAGATGCTGGGCCATGGTACCGGCCGCAGTGGAGGCCGAGGCGTGTCGGCCCACATAATGGGGGCGACGTATGCGGGCCTCGATCTTGTTCAGGACCCATTCCAGATTGGGCTCCATAAAGAACCAGGCCCCCATGTTTTTGGGCTCTTCCTGGCACCAGACCATATCGGCGCTCTTAAAACGCGACAGCTCGGTGATCAGGGATTTGGCGGGGAAGGGATAGAGCTGTTCCACCCGCATCAGATAGATATTATCAAGGCCACGCTTTTCGCGTTCCTCGAACAGGTCATAATAAACCTTGCCCGAACACAGCACCACGCGCTTGATATCCTTGTCCGCACAAAGATTGACCTCGGCGCGGCGCGCCTTGATCTGTGCATCATCCCAGAGCACCCGGTGAAAGGATGAACGCGCGCCCAGCTCGCCAAGATCTGATACACAGCGTTTATGCCGCAACAGGGATTTGGGCGTCATCAGGATCAGCGGTTTGCGGAACTTGCGATGGATTTGCCGTCGCAGGATATGAAAATAGTTCGCCGGGGTGGTACAATTGGCCACCTGCATATTGTCTTGCGCACAAAGCTGCAGATAGCGTTCCAGCCGCGCCGAAGAGTGCTCTGGCCCCTGCCCCTCATAGCCATGGGGAAGCAGCATCACCAGACCCGACATGCGCAGCCATTTACGTTCGCCCGCCGAAATAAACTGATCCACAATCATCTGGGCGCCATTGGCAAAGTCGCCAAATTGCGCCTCCCACAGGGTCAGGGAATTTGGCAAACTCAGCGAATAACCATATTCAAAGCCCAGCACCGCCTCTTCGGAAAGCAGGGAATCGATCACCTCGAAACTGCCCTGATCCTCGGACACATGGTGCAAGAAGGTATAGCGTTCCTCGGTATTCTGATCGATGGCGCGGCTGTGGCGCTGGCTGAACGTGCCACGGCCACTGTCCTGGCCGGAAAGACGTACCGGAAAGCCTTCGTCCACCAGAGTGGCAAAGGCCAGCATTTCGGCGGTGGCCCAGTCCAGCGACTTGCCGGTCTCGATGGCCTTGCGCCGCGCGCCGATCACCCGGGCCAGGGTTTTGTGAACCGCGAAATTTTCCGGGAAACGGGTCACCTTGTCGCCCAGCTTTTTCAGGCGTTGTTGCGATACCCCGGTGCGGCCCCGGCGTTCCTCGCCATCCGGAGCAACCCCCAGACCAGACCATTCCCCATCCAGCCAGTCGGCTTTTTTGGGCTCGTGGGTTTTGCCCCGTTCAAATTCCGCATCCAGAAAGGCCTCAAATTCAGAAACCCAGCCCGCCACTTCTTCTGCCGTAACCACGCCCTCTTCGATCAGGCGTTTCTCATACAAGGTGCGCGTGGTCGGATGGGTCTTGATATGGCGATACATAATCGGTTGGGTAAAGGAGGGATCATCGCCCTCATTATGGCCAAACCGGCGATAGCAGAACATATCAATGACCGCATCAACACCAAATTTCTGGCGAAACTCCGCCGCGATTTTGGCGGCATAGACCACCGCTTCGGGATCATCACCATTTACATGAAATACTGGCGGCTGCACCATCAGGGCAATGTCGGTGGGATAGGGGGAAGAGCGCGAAAAATGCGGCGCCGTGGTAAAGCCAATCTGGTTATTGACCACAATATGAATGGTACCACCGGTACAATGGCCCACCAGACCGGACATGGCAAAACATTCAGCCACAATGCCCTGGCCAGCAAAGGCGGCATCACCATGCAACAGGATCGGCATCACATGACTGCGGTCAGTATGGCCATCATCAGGGGCGGTGGGTTCCTGTTTGGCGCGGGCCTTGCCCAGCACCACCGGATTGACGGCCTCCAGATGCGAAGGGTTGGCGGTTAGGGACAAATGCACCGTATTGCCATCAAAAGAGCGATCCGAGGATGCCCCCAAATGGTATTTCACATCGCCCGAGGCATAATCATCCGCGCCCCAGCTGTGGCCACCGGCAAATTCATTGAACACCTGATGATAGGGTTTGCCCATCACCGCGGTCAGCACATTCAGGCGACCCCGGTGCGGCATGCCCAGCACCATTTCATTGACCCCCAGCGCGCCGCCGCGCTTGATGATCTGTTCCATGGCCGGCACCAGGGATTCCCCGCCATCAATGCCAAAGCGCTTGGTGCCGGGATAACGCTTGTGCAGAAATTTCTCAAAACTTTCGGTTTCGATCAATTTTCGCAAAATTGCCTTGCGCCCTTCGGGGGTAAAGTGGATTTCCTTGTCCTTGCCCTCAATGCGCTGTTGCACCCAGGACTTTTGTTCCGGGTTGGAAATATGCATGAATTCAATGGCAAAGGTGCCGCAATAGGTCCGACGCAATATTTCCAGCATCTGGCGCGGCGTGGCGGTTTCCAGCCCCATGACGTGATCGATAAAAATCTCGCGATCCATATCCTCGGGGCCAAAGCCATAGGTAGCCGGGTCCAGTTCGGGCCAGGGCCCCCGTTTTTCTAGACGCAGAGGGTCAAGGTCGGCAGCCAGATGCCCGCGGATCCGATAGGCACGGATCATCATCAGCGCCCGAATACTGTCCAGCGTCGCGGCACGGATTTCGGCCTGGCTGGCCCCGGGGGAGCGCGCCTTGATCTTGTCGGCCACCACCGCTTCATCCGGCCAATCAGAGGTCAGGGCCGAAGTCAGCTCGCCATTGGACTCAATGGGCCAGTCCTGGCGCTCCCACGAGGGGCGGGCCACCGCCCCCTCGCCCTGGGCGCGAAAATAGGCCTGCCAGTCTTCGGGCACGCTCATCGGATCAGCGGCAAAACGAGCCGCCATCATTTCCAGATAATGCGCGTTTGTACCGGATAGAAAATCAGGATCAGCCATGGCAGATTACCTTTTCTAGCCTTTGAGAACCTCAACCAGGGTCGAGCCTAGCGCCGCCGGCGAAGGTGAAACGGTAACGCCTGCGGATTTCAGCGCCTCGATCTTGTCCTGCGCGCCGCCTTTGCCGCCTGAAACGATGGCGCCGGCATGGCCCATGGTCCGCCCGGGAGGCGCCGTGCTGCCGGCGATAAAGCCAACCACCGGTTTTTTGATTTTTGAATGTTTCAAAAAGTCTGCGGCATCCTCTTCAGCAGAACCACCAATTTCGCCAATCATGACGATGGATTCGGTTTCCGGATCGGCCAGAAACATTTCCAGACAATCAATAAAATTGGTACCGTTCACCGGGTCACCACCAATACCAATACAGGTGCTTTGGCCCAGCCCCACCGCCGTGGTTTGCCCCACGGCCTCATAGGTCAGCGTGCCAGAGCGCGAAACCACGCCCACAGAACCGCGGGTGTGAATATGCCCTGGCATAATGCCGATTTTGCATTCACCTGGCGTGATGACACCCGGGCAGTTTGGCCCCACCAGACGAGTGTTGGAACCACACAAGGCCCGCTTGACCTTGACCATATCCAGAACCGGAATGCCTTCGGTGATACAGACCACCAGCTCGATCTCTGCGGCGATGGCCTCGGCAATGGCATCGGCGGCAAAGGGCGGCGGCACATAAATCACGCTGGCATTGGCGCCCGTGGCTTCTTTGGCCCCGGCCACCGTATCAAACACCGGCAGACCAATATGTTCGGATCCGCCTTTGCCGGGGGTTACCCCGCCAACCATTTGCGTACCATAGGCCAGCGCCTGTTCGGTGTGAAACGTGCCGTTTTTGCCGGTCAGGCCCTGCACAATAACTTTGGTGTTTTTATCGACGAGAACAGACATTTAAGCAGCCTCCTTTACGGCGGCGACAATTTTTTGCGCTGCATCATCCAGATCATCGGCAGAGATCACATTCAGCCCGGAATTGGCGATGATTTCCTTGCCACGTTTAACATTGGTACCTTCCAGACGCACCACCAGGGGCACTTTCAGGCCAACCTCATTAACCGCGGTTATGACGCCCTCGGCGATCACATCACAGCGCATAATACCGCCAAAAATATTGACCAATATGCCCTTTACGTTTGGATCAGAGGTAATGATCTTGAATGCTGCCGTCACCTTTTCCGTGGTCGCGCCGCCGCCAACATCCAGAAAGTTTGCCGGTTCCGATCCATAGAGCTTGATAATGTCCATGGTGGCCATGGCCAGGCCGGCCCCATTGACCATACAGCCGATTTCACCATCCAGTGCAATATAGGAAAGGTCATACTTGGCCGCTTCCAGCTCTTTGGGGTCTTCTTCGCTCTCGTCGCGTAGTTCCATAATATCGGGATGGCGATAAAGCGCATTACCATCAAAACCCATTTTGGCATCCAGACAGATCAGATCATCCGCCCCGGTCAGCACCAGCGGGTTAATCTCCAACAGGCTCATGTCTTTTTCGATAAATGCCTTATAGAGGATACCGGCCAGCTTGCCGGCCTGTTTGGCAGCGCCGCCCGAAAGCTTTAGCGCCCGGGCCACCGCCCGACCATGATGAGGCATAATCCCGGTAGCCGGATCAATGCTGAACGTAATGATCTTTTCCGGGGTTTCAGCAGCAACATCTTCGATATTCATGCCGCCTTCGGTAGACACCACAAAGGCAACCTGGGATTTTTCCCGATCCACCAGCATGGAAAGATAAAATTCCGAGGCAATATCGGCGCCATCCTCGATATAAAGGCGCCGCACCACCTTGCCCGCCGGGCCGGTCTGATGGGTGACCAGGGTCATGCCCAGGATTTCGTCGGCATAGGCCCGCACTTCATCCAGGCTCTTGGCAATCTTGACACCGCCGCCCTTGCCCCGCCCACCGGCGTGGATTTGCGCCTTGACCACATAAATGGGTCCGGGCAGTTTTTTGGCCGCCTCGACGGCTTCGTCAACGGAAAAAACGGGGTAGCCTTGCGGTACCGGCGCACCAAAACCGCTGAGCACGGCTTTGGCCTGGTATTCATGAATATTCATGGGGCCTCTCGGATATATGCATGGAGCAGCAAATCAACGTGATGCACGCCATCTGATGCCAACATGGTAAACAGACCCTTAGCGTGTAGGCATATTCCGCATGCTCAGCAATATACATTTCATCATTTAATACTCTTTTTGAGCACTAATAGGGAGGCGGCTTTGAAATTATGCTGGCAGGGCTATTTTTTCTTTTCTGCAAACCGGGAAAACTCCCGCACCACTTCTTCATAGACATGGCGTTTCCAGGAAATGATTTTTGCCGGCGCGTCTTCCAGCTTCACCCATTTCCAGGCATCAAATTCCTGAGGCTGGTGAGCATCCAGACGAAAATCGGAATCTTTGCCAAAAAACCGAAAGGCAAACCATTTTTGTTTTTGCCCATTCCACAACAGGCGCTTATTGGGGGCCTGTCGCACATCATCGGGGAAATCATAGGCCAGCCAGCCTTTGATTTTCCCAATTTTTTTGACCCGTTTAGGGTCTATACCGGTTTCCTCAGCCAACTCACGAATGGCGGCGGCCCGTGGCTTTTCCCCCTCGTCAATACCGCCCTGGGGAAATTGCCAGATATGTTCGCCTTGGCTATTGGCCCGTCGGCCCATCCATACCTTGCCGTCTTTATTAAACAGCACCACCGCCGCATTGGGACGATGCTGTTTTAGTTCTTTTTTCTTGCGTTTGATCATCGTGGCGGTTTGCATCTAATGACTGGAACTGGCAACCATATGCGATGTTTTTTCGGCGGGACGCTCCACCTGAACATTACCGTTGCGGGCGTTCAATACCGCCGAGGCCGGTACCAGCTCATATCCCTTCATATTGACGGTTTCGGTCCAGGATTTCAGCCGATCCATAGTAATCGGCCAGGAAAACCCGGCCCCCAAGGCGGTACCATTCTGGATGGCGATGGCCTCCAGATGCAATAACTGCTCGTCTATGGCGGTGGATGATGGTTCGGCATCAATAATCCGGTCTGCCGTGGTCCAGCGCAAATGCTCGGTATTGGCAACATTACTCAAGGAAGAACGCCGCGCCTCGCCATCATAGATAAAATCCACGCCGCGTTGACGCAATTGACGCAAAACCGGGGCCAGCGCCGATTCGGAAGCAGTAAATTTGGATCCCATATAATTAGTCACAGCAAAATAGCCCCAGGCGCGGCTGAGCAGCCATTCCAGCCGGCGGGTATTTTCCGCCGCGCTGACCGTGGCCAACAGGGTTTGTGGCCCCGGATCGTTCTGTGGATAATCAAATGGCTCCATCGGTAATTCCAGCATTACCTCATGGCCGGCGGCCCGGGCCTGATTAATCCAGTCCTGCAGATCGCGAGTATAGGGCACAAAAGACAAGGTTACCTGGGGGGGCAAATCATTGATCGCGGCCAGTGTGGTCGATTTTTTAAGCCCCAGACCACCCACGATCAGCGCAATGGACGGGGTCGTCCCCAGCGGTTTAGAGGGACGCGCATACACATCAGCCGGGCGACGGCCATCAGCCGCAATGATGGGCAATACCCCGCCGGGGCCTGGCTCCACCAACGCCGCATCGGGCGCCGGACCATGGCTGCTGGAAGCCAGGGTAATGGTGGCGTGCTGATTGGCCCCGTGGGCGTTATGCCCCACCCCTGGATCGTCAACACCGGGCAATCTTGGCTCGTGACCGGCAATTTGAATGATGGGCGGGGCGGTCTCGTCATGACCGTTTTCAGCGCGCAAATGCTCTGCCAGCGAGGCCGTTTGACCAACCGGCGGAATGGCCAGCACATATTCAACCTGACCGGCATGGGGGTCGCCAAACACCAGTATCCGTACCAGCCCCAGTAACAAAACGCCGCCCAGAACCCCGGCCCCCAATTTATGCGGGTTGACCCGGGACAGGTCGGGCATTGAAAACTTATCCAAAAGACTAATGCTGATTGCCATAACGATCCGCTCACCAAAACATGGTTAACGGATAGCTATAGCCGGTTAAGAAAGCGGTAACGCCCGTCGCATTAAGCGGCTAGCCGGCGTTGGCCAATAGTTTGCCGCTCATGACCATTTTCCCAAGAATTTCCTTGGCCCGTTCCAATTGATAATCCTTGTCTTCTGGATAACCTTCGGGGGGCATTTCAATGGAGGCAACCTCTTTTTCATCTGCCTTGCCGTCTTTTGCCGCTTCTTCTTTCTTGTGCAGCTCCAGTTCGTTTTTCAGGGCATGCGGCAGATCGGCTTCGCTGATACGATCCACCGGTTTTTCACGGCGTTCCGCCGCAATTTCAATATCAGGCTTAATGCCGGTGGCCTGAATAGAACGCCCGGATGGCGTATAATAACGTGCTGTGGTCAGGCGCAGCGCGCCATTGCGACCACCATTAAGGGGGATCACGGTCTGCACCGAACCTTTACCAAAAGAGGTGGTACCGATCAGGGTGGCGCGTTTGCGATCCTGCAAGGCACCGGCCACGATTTCTGATGCCGAAGCACTGCCGCCATTAATCAGGACGACAACAGGCAGATTTGAGACCCGCGAACCGCGCCGGGCATTATAGCGCTCGATATCATCGGGATCACGACCACGGGTAGAAACCACTTCGCCGCCATCCAGAAATGCATCCGATACGGCAATGGCCTGGTCCAGCAGTCCGCCCGGATCATTACGCAGATCCAGAATAATGCCGCGCAGATTGTCGCCCAGCTCTTCTTTCAGGCCATCAAAGGCCTTGTCCAGCAGATCATCGGTATTTTCATTAAACGTGGCAACGCGGATATAGCCCAGATCATCGCCCTCAACCCGCCAGGTGACGGAACGCACAGTGATGATGGCGCGCACAATTTCAATTTCCAGCGGCTCATCCACGCCTTTACGGGCAATGCTGAGCGTAATCGGGGCGCCGGCCGGGCCGCGCATTTTATCGATGGAATCATCCAGCGATTCGCCAATAATGGATTTGCCATTAATACCGGTAATGTAATCACCGGGTTTGATGCCCGCCTTTTGCGCCGGGGTATCATCAATGGGCGAGACCACTTTGACCACGCCGCGCTCGGTGGTGACTTCTATGCCAAGACCGCCATATTCGCCGCTAGATTGCACCTGCATATCGCGAAAGCTTTCTGGTGGCATATAGCTGGAATGCGGATCCAGCGAGCTGAGCATGCCTTGAATGGCCGCTTCGACCAGCTCTGGCCCATCAGTTTCAGTAACATAGTCAGCTTTGACCCGGTTCAGAATGTCGCCCATCAGGCCCAATTCCTGAAACGTTGCCCGATTGCCCGATTCGGCCGAGGCCATAGTAAAGGTCAGCCCCACACCACCGGCCAGCAAGCCTGCTGCTGCCACCAACACCAAAGAGATATACCGCATATTGTTCACCTTCTCATAAGCTGATCGGTTCTATTCAAGACCCGGGCCACTCGTTATGGGACACTATGGCCTCCACCTGCATTTTTCTCAAGCCAGGGGGTGGGATCAATGGGGCGGCCATCCTTCTGAAACTCCAGATAAAGCTCCGGCGGTGGCCGCGATCGATCCGCCAGTTCACCCACTGGCTCGCCCGCAAGAACAAGCTGATCAGATACCACATAAGAGCGCTCTAATCCTGCGATAATGATATGGTAACCATTCCCGACGCTCAGGATCAAGAGACGACCCAGATTTCTGAACAGCCCGGAATAAAGGATGCGCCCGTCAAATGGCACCGTAACCTGGGCACCCCGGCGCGCCCGAATGACCAGACCGGCCCGGCGCGGCTTGTCCTTGGCCTTGCCAAAGGCATAGGCAATTTTGCCCTTAACCGGCAATCGTAACAGCCCGCGACTGTCGGCAAACCGGGCGGTTGGGGCGATAAATGGGTCCTCGGGCATGATGGAATTCGGGCGAGGTTTATGCCGGGGACGAAGGCGCTCGGCCGGGGTTTGGGGCGATACCCGCGCCGGTTTCTTGCGCGGTGAATAGCGGCTGGCCGCGCTCTCCAACTGGTTGATCAGTTCACGCAGGTTTGATGCCTGCCCCGCCAGAGCTTTGGCCTGACGATCGGCTTCGCGGGCATCCTTGCGCAACGTCCGTTCCAGTTTTTGCCGTTGCCCTAACAGGGTTTGCAGCGCCTGGGTACTGGTCTTTAAGGCCTCACCCTGGGTACGCAGGCGGGCCTTTTCCTCATTAATGCCGGTGCGCACTTTATCCAGCTTTGCCAAGGTTTGCGATAATTTATCAGCCCGCGCCTTCAGCTCGGGCGCCGCGCCGGAAAGCAACAATGCTGCCCGCGCCGCCTCGGTTACATCATTGGGCGAGACGGCCAAGGCCGGTGGATGGTTCATGCCGGTGCGTTCCAGCGCTGCCAGCAAATCCATCAGGGCGGCCCGCTCCCCGTCCAGCTTTCCCAAAATGGCCTTTTCCTGAAAGGTAAGAGTTTCCAGCCGGGCTTCGGTATCGTTCAGGGCCTGTTGATGGGCATCCCGCTTGGCCCCCAAGGCAATCAGCTGGCGTTGCAGGCCGGCAATTTCGGCGCGCACCTCGGCCGAGCTTTTGCGCAAATCGCTGGCCCGCTGTTCTGCCTGTTCATGTTGTTTATCCAACCGCTCAGCGGTATCGCGCCCCGGGGCCTCCTGGGCCAACGCCGGCACCGCCATGGCCAGAAACATAATCCCGGAAATACAGTGCTTCACGTCTGGCTCCTATCCCTCCCGGTGATAGGGCGATTGTGCCAATATGGAAAGGGCGCGGTAAATCTGTTCAGCCGCCATAATACGGACCAGCCGGTGCGGCCATGTCCATGCGCCAAAACGCAACACCGCCGCCGCGCCATCGCGCATCTCATGGCTCCAGCCATCGGCACCGCCGATCAACAGGCTGGCATGGGCGGCCCCTTCATCGCGCCAACGGGCCAACCGGCAGCTAAATTCAGTCGAACTGATATCCTTGCCCCGTTCATCCAGCACAATGCGCAGGGAACCCGTGGGCAAGGCCGAGAGAACCTGGGCGCTGATCGCCCCTTTGTCGGTTTTTCCTTTGGGATGGTATTCCACCAGATCAATGGCGGGAAATCCCAGGCCGCGGCCAAGCGTGGCCGCACGGGTGATATAATCGTCCGCCAGATCCTTTTCCGGGCCGGCGCGCAAGCGCCCTACCACCCCCAGTGTCAATTTCATTGAGGGTCCAGAGCGGCAGACCACATTTTTTCAAGATTATAAAATTCGCGCACTTCGGGGCGAAACAAATGCAGGATCACATCACCGGCATCGATCAGCACCCAGTCACAGGCCGGCAGGCCTTCGACCTCAACACGGCCCATGCCTTCATCCTTGAGGGCACGCAGCATATGATCAGCCAGTGCACTGACATGCCGCTGTGAGCGCCCGCTGGCAATAATCATAATGTCGGTAACTGAAGACTTTTCGCGCAAATCTATACAGACAATGTCTTCGGCTTTGTCTGCATCCAGTGTGGATACCATCAACGACTGCAATTGCTGCGTTGAAAGTTCCATTTGGCCAGGCTGAGGTGCATTCGCATTTTCCTCAAGGCGCTGGTTGGCCGTTTCGGTACTCAGGGGAGGATTCCTTTCTCTCCGGTTGCTACTGTCTTTTCTCATAACACGCCTTAAGGCTTCGCGCCATGCCCGAATTGCTGTGCAGATGCAGCCGCCTTAGCCCCCTATTGGCCTCTGATCTGAGTCGAGGAATGGTGGTGCATGGGCGCGGGCAGATAGACCCAGGCCGGGGCAGGCTGGTCGGCCAGTATGGATGCCGCCGCCACGGGCAGGCGCGCCGGAGCAAAGAGGCGCGCCATGGGCGAAAAGCGCGCTCGTACCGGATCCTGGGGCCGGGCGATTACCGCCATGGGGATGGAAAGAGCCATGGATTTCCAGTCTTTCCACAAATGAAAATTGGCCAGATTATCACCGCCCATCACCCAGACCGGGCAAATGGCCGGGCGCAAGGCCCGCACCGCCTGGATCAGATCAATCGAATAGCGCGTTCCCATGGCCGCCTCGGCAGTACAGACATAATGCCCATGCAGCGTGTCCACGGCTTGCCTCACCCCGGCCAGGCGTTCCTCATAATCGGCCTTGCCGGCCTCGCCTTTTAGTGGATTACCTGGGGAAACCAGCCACCAGATGGCATCCAGATTAAGGCGAATTTTGGCGCTTTTGGCCACATGAATATGCCCCGCATGGAGCGGATTAAACGAGCCACCATACAGCCCCACGCGCAGACCCGCCGCAATCGGGGGAAAGGGTTTACGGGCGGATATGGCCATCACCGCGCACCACATAATGATAGCTGGTCAATTGCGCTGCGCCCACCGGGCCGCGGGCATGCAATTTACCGGTGGCAATGCCGATCTCGGCTCCAAAGCCAAATTCACCGCCATCGGCATATTGGGTGGAGGCATTATGCAACACAATGGCCGAATCCACCCCATTCAGGAACCGCGTGGCGGCCTGGGCATTATTGGTGACTATGCAGTCGGTATGGGCGGAGCCATAATTGGCGATATGCGCCATAGCCGCCTGTAGATCATCCACCACACGGACGCTGAGAATGGCATCCAGATATTCGGTGGCCCAGTCTTCTTCGGTGGCCGCTTTCATATCGGGAACCAGCGCCCGGGCGGCCTCATCACCGCGCAGCTCACACCCAGCGGCGCGCAAATCTGCGGCAATTTTTGGCAACAGGTTTTCGGCGCAATCCCGATCGATCAACAGAGTTTCGGCGGAGCCGCAAATACCCGTGCGGCGCATTTTGGCGTTCAGGGCGATGGCACGGGCCATATCCGCATCGGCATCCTTGTGCACATAAACATGGCACAATCCTTCCAGATGCGAGAGCACGGGCACGCGGGCCTCGGCCTGCACCCGGGCGATCAGGTTCTTGCCGCCGCGCGGAATGATCAGGTCAATATTGCCATCCAGACCGCCCAGCATGGCGCCCACGGCGGCCCGATCCGTATCAGGAACCAATTGTATCGCATTTTCCGGCACACCTTTGGCGGCCAGGCCAGCGCGAAATGCCTTTGCAATTGCCATCGAAGAGAAAAAACCGTCCGCCCCGCCGCGCAAAATCACCGCATTGCCAGCTTTAACGCAGATTGCCCCGGCATCGGCGGTAACATTGGGGCGGCTTTCATACACCATGCCGATCACCCCCAGAGGCGTGCGCACCCGGGAAATATCCAGCCCATTGGCGGGGGTCCAGTTCTGATCCACTTCGCCAATGGGGTCCGGCAGATCGGCGACCTCGTCCACGCCCGATGCCATGGCTTCGATACGGCCCTCATCCAGCATCAACCGATCAAGGCGCGCCGCGGCCAACCCGCGTTCCCGCGCGCTTTGCATGTCCTTCACATTGGCGGCCAGAATTTGCGGGGCCGCCGCGCGAATGGCATCGGCGGCCGCGTGCAAAGCCGCGGATTTTTGATTGGCATCCAGATGCGCCAGTGCATTGGCCGCCACACGCGCCGAGAGGCCCATGGCCAACATGGTCACGGCTATATCACCTTGTTTTGTCTGTTTCATCAGGTCTTTTCCTTGTGCAACAGCACCAGATTATCGCGGTGGATCATGGCAGCGCGGGCACTATAGCCCAGCGCATGGGCAATTTCTTCACTGCGCAGGCCGCATATTTTTCTGGCTTCCCCGGCGGTATAGGAGGCCAGCCCCCGGCCAACTTCCCGGCCATTCATATCCAGTATGGCCAACACATCACCACGGGTGAAATCACCGGTGCAGGCGGTCATGCCCGCGGGCAACAGGCTGGCCCCTTTGCCAAGGGCACGTACCGCACCTTCATCGATATGCACCTGACCGGCGGGGTTGATGGTGCCGGCAATCCAGCCCTTGCGGGCATCGGTGGCCGTGGCCGCCGGGGCAAATACGGTGGCTCGCGCGCCATTCATCAGCGCCGCCAGCGGATGCTCACATACCCCTGAGGCGAGGATCACCGTACAGCCCCCCTGCACCGCCATGCGCGCCGCCGTGAGTTTGGTCACCATGCCGCCAGACCCCAGATTGCTTTGCGGGTTGGGCCCTTCGGCCATGGCCATAATTTCAGCGCTCATATCGGCAACAAAGGGAATGGGGCTGGCATCGCTATGACGATGGGGATCGGCAGTCCACAAACCATCAATGTCAGACAGCAGCACCAACACATCTGCCCCGCTCATCTGGGCGACACGGGCGGCCAGCCGGTCATTGTCCCCATAGCGGATTTCATCGGTGGCCACGGTGTCATTTTCATTGATGATCGGCAGGGCCTTTTGGCTGAGCAGCGCCTCCAGCGTAGCCCGGGAGTTGAGCCAGCGGCGACGTTTTTCGGTGTCTTCCAGGGTCAGCAGGGCCTGGGCGGTTACAATGCCCAGCGGCGCAAATGCCTCTTTCCAGGCACTGGCCAGCATGGGTTGACCCACCGCCGCGGCAGCTTGTTTTTGTTCCAGCGCCAGCGCCCCATCGGATAGTTTTAACGCCCGCCGACCCAGCGCCACCGCGCCCGATGACACCATCAGCACTTCGGCCCCGGTATCGCGCAGACCCGCCAGATCCTGTGCCAGCGAGGCCATCCAGCCATGGCGCAATGCGCCGCTTTGTGCCTCGCTAAGCAAAGATGATCCGGCCTTGACCACCACCCGTTTGGCCTGACCAAGAATATCACCAACCGAAGAATGGGTGCCTAGGGTTGCCACGGTGCGTCTTCCTGCTCGAGAGGGTTTTCGCTCACTTCGGGGCGGATCAGGCGCAATGCCTTGTGCATCACTTCTTTCACCCCGGCCCCCGATACACCAGAGGCCAGCATGGGCTCACAGCCGCAAGCTTTGGCCAGTTCGGCTTTTTTCCGGGCTAGCGTATCTTCGTCCAGCGCGTCGATTTTGTTCAGCACCACCAGTTCGGCCTTGGTCGCCAGAATATCGCCATAGGTCAGCAATTCATTGCGGATTTTGGTATAATCCTCTGCCGGATCTTCGGCGGTGCCATCCACCAGATGGATCAACACCCCGGCCCGTTCCACATGCCCCAAAAAGCGCGAGCCAAGCCCGGCCCCTTCGGAGGCGCCCTCGATCAGGCCCGGAATATCGGCCAGCACAAAACGCTCGTTCGGGCCAAGGTCCACCACCCCCAGACTGGGGTGCAAGGTGGTAAAGGGATAGGCCGCGGTTTTGGGCCGCGCCGCGCTGACCGCGGCCAGCCAGGTGGATTTACCTGCATTGGGCAGGCCCACCAGACCCGCATCGGCGATGAGTTTCAGGCGCAGCCAGATCCAGCGTTCTTCATAGTCCTCGCCCGGATTGGCCCGGCGCGGAGCCTGATTGACCGAAGATTTAAACCGTGCATTGCCCCAGCCACCATTGCCGCCCTTGAGCAGCAAGACCTTATCACCCTCGGCGGTCAGGTCAGCCAGTATGCTTTCGCGGTCCTCGTCCAATACTTGTGTGCCCACGGGAACTTTCAGGATCACATCTTCGCCCGCCGCGCCAGAGCGATTGCGCCCCATGCCGTGCACGCCGGTGCCGGCCTTGAAATGCTGGTGATAACGATAGTCGATCAGGGTGTTCAGCCCCTCGACCGCCTCAACCCAGACATCGCCGCCGCGACCACCGTCGCCACCATCAGGCCCGCCGCGCTCTACGTTTTTTTCACGGCGAAACGAGATACACCCCGCCCCACCGGTGCCAGAGCGTAAATAGATTTTGGCCTGATCAAGAAACTTCATAATTAAATCCTAGCGCTATTTTTTTGCGCTGTCGCGCCAGATCATATTCAAACTGCGGGCCTTTTCACCCCGGCCAATGCTGTGACAGGCCCCTTCGGTGCCCGTATGCACAAAGCCGATCTTTTCCAACACCCGGCAAGAGGCTGGATTGTCCTCAAAATAACAGGCCACAATTTCCGTAATTCCACGGCTTTGCCGGGCCCATTTTACCACGGCCTTTGCCGCCTCGCTGGCAATGCCCATGCCCCAGTATGGCTTGCCAACCCAATAGCCCAGCTCATAAGCCGGGCCATCTTTTTTGTGCAGGCCCACGGCCCCCACCAGGCCTTCGCCCTTTAAGGTAATGGCAAAGGGAAAATCGGTGCCCGCCGCCCGGCCCGCATCATGCTTGGTCACCCATTCCACCGCATCCTGGCGGGTATAGGGATGCGGCATGCTGGTCACCATGCGGGCCACGTCAATATCATTGGCCAGTTCAACCCGGCGATCAATATCGGCATCCTCAAAAGGCGCCAGGATCAGCCGCTCAGTTTCAATTTTATAGTCCATCATCACCTCCTTGGGGCAAAGAAAAAGGGAGACGGCCCAGCCATCTCCCCTTTGAAACTTTTAGGCCACCGTTTGGCGGCATGCAAAGCCGCGTTATTTTTTTGCTGCCGGAACCACAGATACATAAGACCGGTCGTTCTTTTTGCGTGTAAACTGAACTTTGCCCTCTTCGAGTGCGAAAAGGGTGTGATCCTTGCCCATGCCGACATTATCGCCAGGATACACTTTGGTGCCCCGCTGGCGAATAATGATATTGCCAGCAATGACGCTTTCGCCACCAAATTTCTTTACGCCAAGACGACGGCCAGCACTGTCGCGACCATTGCGGGATGAACCGCCAGCTTTTTTGTGTGCCATTTCTGTTAGTCCTTCTTAGCGGCAGCAGCTTTTTTAGCCGGAGCTTTTTTGGCGGCTGCGGGTTTCTTGGCAGCAGCAGGCTTTTTGGCCGCTGCTGGTTTCTTGGCGGCGGCGGGCTTGGCAGCTGCTTTTTTGGCCGGTGCCTTCTTGGCAGCGGCGGGTTTCGCCTCAGCCTTTTTTTCAGCCGCTGGTTTAGCAGCGGCTTTTTTGGCAGCCGGCTTGGCGCCCTTGGCCAGAATATCGGTTACCCGCACCACTGTTTCATACTGACGATGGCCGTGGGTACGACGATAATTCTTACGACGCTTTTTCTTGAAGACCAGGATTTTGGCCCCTTTACGGGTTTCCAAAAGCTCGGCACGAACCTGTGCGCCCTCAATGACCGGTGAACCTACGGTGATATCATCACCATCACCAAGCATCAGAACCTGATCAAACACAACCGCTTCGCCGGCCTCAGTGTCCAGTCTTTCGATGATCAGCACATCGCCCTTGGCGACTTTGTACTGCTTGCCACCGGTTTTAATCACCGCAAACATATTTATCTCGTTTCTCTAACGGCATGACGTTGCAAGCCGTATCGGGTTTTCATAAATCTCATAGCAATGCACACCGCAAGGCAAAGCCCCCGGCAGCGAGCGGCGCACTATAGCCATGCAGCCCCCCAAGTCAACGCGCTTTGCCGTGATCAGTACAGCCGCGCTTGCGCCGCGCCGATTGGGCGTTAATCTGTGATCCATATCAACAGACAAATCAGAGAGCGGAGTGCAACAAATGCGTGAAATCACAAAGTTTTATATCAATGGTGAATGGGTCAGCCCCGCTGGCAACCGCACCATGGATGTGATTAACCCCGCCAATGAAGAGGTAAGCGGCCATGTTGCCCTGGGCGATGCATCAGACGTTGATCGTGCCGTCGCCGCCGCCAAAGCTGCCTTTGAGTCGTTCAGCGCCACGTCGCCAAAAGATCGTCTGGAACTCTTGCAGGCCATTATCGCCGCCTATCAGGGCCGCATGAACGATCTGGCCGAGGCCATGACCCTGGAAATGGGCGCGCCCAAATGGCTGTCCAGCACGGCCCAGGCCGGTTCGGCGCTGGCCCATTTTGCCGAAGCCGCCAAGATCATGGAAAATTTTGAATTCGAGCGCCCTCAGGGCAATTTCACCTTGCGCCGCGAACCCATTGGCGTTTGCGGCCTGATCACGCCATGGAATTGGCCGGTCAACCAGATTGCCTGCAAGCTGGCCCCGGCGCTGGCCGTGGGCTGTACCAGCGTGTGGAAACCCTCAGAACTGGCCCCCTATAGCGCACAAGTGTTTATGGAAGTGCTGCACGAGGCCGGCGTGCCCGCCGGTGTGGTCAATCTGGTCCATGGGGATGGCCCCAGTGTCGGTGCTGCCATCTCCGCCCATCCAGACATTGATATGGTGTCGTTCACCGGCTCTACCCGCGCTGGCATTGCGGTGGCCGAGGCCGCCGCGCCCACCATCAAGCGGGTGGCCCAGGAACTGGGTGGCAAATCCGCCAATATCATTCTGGATGATCTTCAGGGCGAGGATTTTGCCAAGGCGGTATCGGGCGGCATGCAAAGCATGTGCATCAATTCCGGCCAGAGCTGTAATGCGCCCTCGCGCATGCTGGTGCCCGCGTCCCGTATGGACGAGGCTGCCGAAATTGCCGCCGCGGTGGCCAATGGGGTGGAGGTCGCCGATCCAAATGCCGATGGCATGGTGATGGGTCCGGTAATTTCGGGCAATCAATGGACCAAAATTCAGGGCCTTATGGAGATTGCCATCAAGGAAGGCGCCCGGGTTGCCGCCGGGGGGCCGGGCCGTCCCGAAGGGCTGAACCGTGGCTGGTTTGTTCGCCCCACCGTCTTTGCCGATGTCACCAATGATATGACCATTGCCCGTGAAGAGGTCTTTGGTCCGGTACTGGTGATGATTGGTTATGAAGACGAGGCCGATGCCATCAGCATTGCCAATGACACCCCCTATGGGCTGGCGGCCTATGTGTCGGGCGCAGATGCCGGTCGCGTTGCCAATGTGGCGGCAAAAATGCGCGCCGGCCAGGTGGTACTGAACGGGGCCGGGCTGGATATGTCGGCACCCTTTGGGGGCTATAAACAATCGGGCAATGGCCGCGAATGGGGTGCCCACGGCTTTGAGGAATATCTGGAAACCAAGGCCATAGTCGGCGCATAGAAAAATATTCCCAAAAAAGCACGAAAATGCCTTTCGCTGGGCATAAAAGCCTGCCAAAAATAGCAAAACAAAGAGAAAATGAGGGGCAAACGTATGAGCTTTTTCGATTCCATTGAGGCCTTTGTGGCCGTCGCCACCGCACCAGAGGCCGATCTGGCCGTCGGCCGCAAAGTCATTAATGGTGTGGAATACACCGTGTTCACCAAGGCCCCGGACAGCCTGCGCGATCTGTTTGGCATGATGCTGATGCATGGTGACACACCGTTTCTGGTGGAGGACGAAACCCGGCTCAGCTTTGCCGAGACCTATCAGGCTGCGGCGCGTTATGCCCATGTGCTGGTGGGGCTGGGGGTTAAAAAAGGCGACCGGGTATCCATTTCCATGCGCAATCGCACCGAATGGGTGATTGGTTTTATCGGCACCTTGATGGCCGGAGCGGTGGCAACGCCGCTGAACTCCTGGTGGGGCACCGAAGAGATCGCCTATGCCCTGGAAGACAGCGGCGCTAAAATCATTCTGGTGGATCCGCGCCGGGCCAGACATTTTATGCCATTGTTGGACAAACTAGATCTGACCCTGATCCTCAGTGGTCAAAGCGATGAAACCCACCCCCGTGTGCTGGATTATGACGCCCTGATGGCGGCCTCCACCCAAACCACGCCCCCCGAGGTGGAGATCGGCCCCGAAGATGATGCTACCTTGATGTACACCTCCGGCTCGACCGGCCATCCCAAAGGCGCGGTATCGACCAACCGGGCGGTGATTACCGGCATTTTGGGCTATGCCCTGATGGGGCTGGCCATGCAGGCCTCGCGCGGCGAAGCGCCCGGCAGCGGCCCGCAACCGGTGGTACTGGAAACCATTCCGCTTTTTCATGTCACCGGCTGTGTGGTGATATTTCTGGTCTCCATTGTGGCCGCCCGCAAATTGGTGCTGATGCGCAAATGGGATGTTACCGAGGCCATGCGCCTGATCGAAAAAGAAAAGGTAACCTCGCTGACCGGGGTGCCAACCATGACGGCGGACCTGTTGAACGCCCCTAACCGGGATGAATATGATCTTTCCAGTCTGACCGATCTGGGTGCCGGCGGCGCGGCCCGGCCACCGGACCATGTAAAACCGCTGAACGATATGCTGGGCCAGGCCCGCCCCCTGGCCGGTTATGGCCTGACTGAAACCAATGGCATTGGGGCCTTTAACGCCGGCGATGACTATCTGAAACGCCCGGACAGCATTGGCAAACCGGCCAGTCCGATTGTGGAGCTGGAAATTCGCGATCCCGGCGGCAAGGTGGTACCCACCGGTGAACGGGGTGAAATTTATCTCAAATCCGCGGCCAATATCCGCTGTTACTGGAATAAGCCCGAAGCCACCGCCGAGGCCTTTACCGATGGCTGGCTGCATACCGGTGATGTGGGTGTTTTTGATGAGGACGGCTTTCTTTATATCGTTGATCGCATCAAGGATATTATCATTCGCGGCGGTGAAAACATTGCCACTCTTGAGGTCGAAGCGGCCATTTGCGCCCATCCGGACGTATTGGAAGCCACCGT
>WFTT01000064.1 GCA_015485335.1 Robiginitomaculum sp. | reverse complement strand
GGTATTTAAGGGATAGAGACGGGCATGCGCAGGGGTAAGAGGTGCCCCTCTTTGCCCCTCATATTCGTTATGCGGGGGATTTCCCCCTCTCCTGGGGGAGAGGAAAGAGATTGTCCCTATGCCGGTGCCATGGTTTTCGGGGTGGGGATAGCAAAACCTTGTCCCACACTGGTGCTGGTGGGGTATCCTATTTGTATCGTCCCCCCACCTGTCATTGCCGGGCTTGTCCTGGCAATCCAGAGTGGCCTTAACATCATACTAGATTACCCGGATAAACCGGGTAATGACAGACACGGAGAACACTTTCCCTCATCCAGAGCCTGTCGAAGGATGAAAGAATAACCGCACAACGCCTTATCTTATTTTTCAGCCGCGGCGGCGATTTCGATCAATACCGTATGGGCGGCGATTTGGGTGCCTGGCTGGGCATGAACGGCTTTGATGGTGCCATTTATGCCGGCGCATAATTCGTGTTGCATTTTCATGGCTTCCAATATGGCCAGCGGCGCGCCTTTGCGCACCGTATCCCCGGGTTTGACGAGCACCTTGCCAAGCAGGCCATGCATGGGGGCGATCACAGATCCGCTGTCCACTGTCTTTTGCGATGAGGCGGCCACGGCACAGCGGTTTTCAGCATGAAATTCGCGGCCCTTGATCGACACTGAAATGCGTGCGCCAGCCTGATCGTCATTTGGCTGATGAAAGGCCAGTTTTACCTGATGCCCATCAATTTCCAACATGGCTTTATGCCCGCGAATAGCCAGCACACGGATATTGGTTCTTGCCTCATCCGGGCCGCGCACGTCATAGGCATCCGGCTCATTGGGGGTCAGAAACAGGTCCAGCGTCTCTTCGTTTTGAGCAAAAGAATATGGCGTGGAAATTGGTGTGGCGCTGGCCCAGTTGTGAAGGGCGGGCGTCATGGAAATGGCCGCCTCTTGTGCTCGGCTGCGGGCGCGATCAAACAACAGCACCGCCGCCATGGCCGCCTCGGCAAAGCTCAGCGGCGCCGGGGCCAGCGCATCCTTGTCAAAATGGGTTTCTATAAAGCCAGTATCGGCGCAGCCTTGCACAAAATCTGGGGTTTCCAGCGCCCGGATCAAAAAGCCCTTATTGGTGGCGGGACCAAAAATATGGGTGCCCGCCAAAGCCCGGACCAGCTTTTGCCGGGCGTCTTCGCGGGTTTTGCCATGGGTAATGATTTTGGCCATCAGCGGATCATAAAAAGGTGTAATCTCGCTGCCCGTTTTCACACCGCTATCGACGCGAATGCCGCCGCCCCGCATCGGTCGCCACAGGGCAATTTTGCCACTGGAAGGCAGAAAATCCTGCGCCGGATCTTCGGCATAAAGCCGTGCCTCAATGGCATGACCGCTCATCTTTATATCGTCTTGCATGAAACTCAGGGCCTCGCCCTGGGCAATGCGGATTTGCAGGGCCACCAGATCCAGACCGGTGACCATTTCGGTGACCGGGTGTTCCACCTGCAAACGGGTATTCATCTCCAGAAAATAAAACGTGTCTGTCTCGTCCAGCAAAAACTCAATCGTGCCCGCACCCACATAGTCAATGTCCTGCGCCGCCTTGACCGCCACCGCGCCCATGGCCTCGGAAAGTTCGGGCGTCAGGCCGGGGGCCGGGGCCTCTTCGATGATTTTTTGGTGGCGGCGCTGCACCGAACAATCGCGGGTACCCAAATGCACGGTATTGTCATGGCCATCGGCAAGGATTTGCACCTCGATATGGCGGGCCTTTACAAGCGCACGTTCCAGGATCAGCGCCCCTTCGCCAAAGGCATTTTCCGCTTCGTTGCGTGCCGTGCCAAGGGCGGCTTTCAGCTCGCTTTCCTGATTGACCAGACGCATGCCGCGCCCCCCGCCACCGGCGGCGGCCTTGATCATAAGGGGATAACCAATGTCTTTGGCGGCCTTGGTCAGGGCCTCATCGTCTTGCGCTTCACCCTGATAGCCGGGAATGCAGGCAATACCGGCTTTGATCATGGCGCACTTGGCCTTGGCCTTGTCGCCCATCAGCTCAATCGCTTTTGCCGAAGGGCCGACAAAAATCAGACCCGCTTTCTCGCAAGCCGTGGCAAAGGCCGCATTTTCAGACAAAAACCCATAGCCCGGGTGGATCATATCTGCGCCGGTATCGGTCGCGGCGGCCAGCACCCGTGCACTATCCAGATAGGATTGCGCCGCCGGGGCCGGGCCCAGCCGGACCGCTTCATCGGCGGCGCGAACATGGGGGGCATCCACATCAGCATCGGAATAAACCGCGATGGTGCGCAGGCCCAGCGCCTTGGCGCTGCGGATGATCCGGCAGGCAATTTCGCCGCGATTGGCAATCAAAATGCTGTTCATTTGTGTGCTCATGTCCGCCCCCTACAACCGTGCAATGCCAAAACTGTTGGGTTTGACGTCGCGGTGGCAGGCCTCCCAGACGGTGGCGAGGAAAAAGCCAAGGCTCTGGCGGGTCTGGCGCGGGTCGATCATGCCATCATCCAGACAATGGCCCGAGGTGTAAAACGCCCCGGATTGGCTGTTAAAATGATGGGCCAGCATTTTGCCATGCTCGGCCATCTGGTCTGCATCAAAGGGTACACCGGCCTTGGCGGCCCCGGCTTCGGCAACGATGGACATCACCTGGGCGGCCTGCTCGCCGCCCATAACCCCCATGGAGGCATTGGGCCAGGTGACACAGAAATCCGGATCGAACCCGCGCCCGCACATGCCGTAATTGCCGGCGCCATAGCTGGCCCCGATCATGAAGGTGATGCGCGGCACGCTGGTATTGGTCATTGCCTGGATCATTTTGGATCCGTGCTTGATCATGCCGGCCTGTTCATAGGTTTTGCCGACCAGATAGCCGGTGGTATTTTGCAAAAATACCAGAGGGATATCGGCCTGATCGCAAAGCTGGATAAACTGGGCGGCCTTGGTCGCCCCGTCCGGGTCAATTGGGCCATTATTGCCAATAATGCCGCACGGCAGGCCATAAACATTGGCCTGCACACACACGGTGGAGACGCCGTATCGCGGCTTAAAATCGGTAAAGTCCGAGCCATCCACAAGGCGCGCGATTACTTCGCGCACATCATAGGGCTTGCGATAATCCATCGGCACAATGCCCAAAATTTCATCCGCATCATATAGTGGTTCAGCAAAATCGTGCGCAGGCAAGGACGCACAGCGATCATTCCAGCCAAGGCGCGACACCACTTCGCGGGCCAGCAACACCCCTTCGCCATCATCCTCGGCCAGATATTCGGCAAGGCCTGAAACACTGGCGTGCATCATCGCGCCGCCCAGCTCCTCTTCGGTGGCGATCTCGCCGGTGGCGGCTTTCAATAGTGGCGGCCCGGCCAAAAACGCCTTGCCGCGCCCCTTCACTGCAATCACATAATCCGACAGCCCGGGCATATAGGCCCCGCCCGCCGTGGACGAGCCATGCAGCACCGAAATGACCGGCAGGCCAGCTTTGCTGAGCCGCGCCAGATTGCCAAACAGCGCCCCGCCGGCGATAAATCCCTCGACAGTATAGTTCAGAAGATCGCCGCCCGCGCTTTCCACCAGATGGATGAAGGGCAGGTTTTGTTGCAAGGCGATCTCTTGCGCCCGGCGCAGACGATAGCCCCCCGCCGTGGTCATCGAGCCGGCCTTGATACCGCTGTCATCGGTAACAATGGCGCAGCGCACGCCGTTGATAAAGCCGATCCCGGCCATAATGGTCGAACCGGGAATGGATTTTTCTTCCTCAGGCGTATCCACCAGATAGCCGGCAATATTACCCACCTCAAAATACGGCATGCCCGGATCCAAAAGGCGCGCCAAACGCTCACGCGGCAGCAATTGCCCCCGCGCCGCAAAACGTTCTTTGCGCTTGGCCGAACGGGCAGGTGCGCGGGCGTTTAGCTCGCACAGCTTGTCCACCAAAGCCGTCATGTCGGCATGGTTCTGTTTAAAAGCTTCGGATTGGGTATCAATGGTGGAACGAAAAACCGTCATGTCAGCGTCTTTACCAAAGTGTGAGGAATGGAAACGGGATGGGCCAACAGAATTTGCGCATAGCCCTTGCCCTGTGGGTCATTACGGATCGAGGCCATGCCGCCGCCGCCCAGCACATGATCAATCAGAAAATTGATCCCCGGCAGGCCCGGCATAAAAAAGCGCTGCACGGCCGCCGTTTTATTCTTGACCTCGATAAAGTGCGCAAAGCGTGCCGCCACGGCATCTTCGTCCAGCGCCGCCCAGATATAGGGCATAAAGGCCGCCTCGCGGGCAATAATGCCAATATTGGCCTTGTCACCCTTATCGCCGGAGCGCCCAAAGGCCAGCTTGATCAGCGGCACTTCGGTCATCTCGTCATTGCTTACGGGCAGGACTGGCGGGGCGGGGCGATGGATGCTGGCCGGATCAAAGGCGGTATCTGTTTTGTCGGCAAAGCGCTGCACCTGCCCATCGATATCAATCTGGATGCTGATATCCGCCTTGGGGGTGAGATAGGAGAACAGGCGCACCACCGGCGATGGCTTGGGCCGCCCTCCGGCAAAGCCGCTAAGCCCCGGCGGTGAGGCCAGACCCAGCCCCACGCTTTCTTTAAGCAGCAGGCCAACCCCCATGGCGTCCGGGTGCCGCGCGGCGATTTTCAGCACCACTTCGCGGGGCGCATCCACGGCGGCATAATCGCCAAACTGGCTTTCTGCCCCGATCACTTCGACACTGGTTTGGGTAAAATCACCCAGATTAAATTTGCGTAAAATGGCATTGGTGCGCGCAAAGGCGGCCTTGGCCATGGCACGGGCTTTTTTATCGGCATCAAAGCCATAATAGCTCATCATCAGACCGGCGCGAAAACCATCGGCCCAGGTCAGTGAGGTTTTATAGGTGTCCGGCGGCGCATAGCCTTTGGCGGGAGAGACCGAGACGCAGTTCGCGCTTTCCTGGTGTACCCTCACGCCCGAAAAATCACACACCACATCAGGCAGCATATAGGCCTGCGGATCGCCGATCTCATAGACCAATTGCTCGGACACCGTGCCCACACTGACCAGACCGCCCGTGCCTTTGGCTTTGGTGATGTGAAATGCGCCATCTGGCGTAATCTTGGCAATGGGATAGCCGATAGTGGCAATGTCTGGCACCTGATCCCAATCGGTGAAATTGCCCCCGGTGGCTTGTGGCCCGCATTCCAGAATGTGCCCGGCAAGGGAGCCACTGGCCAACAGGTCATAATCGGTTGCCTTCCAGCCAAAGGCATGGATACAGGCCCCCAGCGTCACCGCGCTATCGACACAGCGCCCAGTAATGACAATATCGGCCCCGGCATCCAGCGCCGCCGCAATGGGAAAGGCCCCGAGATATGCATTAATGCTGGCGATTTTGTCCGGGTCCGGAAAGGCATCATTGGTGAACATTTCATCCGGAGCGCGGGCCGTAATGGCGTCTTTTTGCGCCATCAGATCATCGCCGGTAATCACCGCCACTTTCAGGTCCAGTCCGGCCTTGGCAATCAGGTCGCGCACCGCCGCGCCGCAGGCGGCGGGGTTGATGCCCCCTGCATTGGAAATGATCTTTACCCCGGCGCTGGCGATATCCGGTAAATTGGGTTTGATAACCGCAGAGACAAAATCTGTGGCATAGCCGCCATCGGGGCTTTTGGCTTTGGCCCTGGCCATGATCGACATGGTGATCTCGGCCAGATAATCATAGACGATATAGTCCAGCCCGCCTTCGCGCAAAAACTGTGGCGTGGCCATGGCGCTTTCGCCCCAATAGCCACTGGCCCCACCAATGCGGATACTATCGCGCTCGGCGCTCATGGGATCTGTCTCATTTTCTGGATTTGTTTGATCAAAATAATTCCATTTGCCATAAATATGTTTAGTCTCGCGAATGAGATCATAGAACGATGAAACACGATGGGGTTTTGATGGGCAAGGTTAATCCGCAAGAACTTGACGAATTTGCCAAAGAGGCAGACGCGTGGTTCGCCGCCAATGTCAATCCAGATCCGGGCTTTATGCTGCCGCTGACCTTTATGGAGGTCGGCACCGATCAACAGTTTGATTTTTTGCGGGACTGGCAAAACAAGGTTTATGAGGCCGGTTATCTGGGCGCTGCCTGGCCCAGTGAATATGGCGGCGGTGGGCTGGATCAGGCCTTTCAGGATGCGGCCACCGATGCCATGCGCCGCCATCATGCCCCCATCATGCTGAACGCCATCGGCCTGAATTGGACCGGGCCATTGCTGATGGATATCGGTACCGAGGCTCATTGCAAAAAACACATTAAGGGCATTTTGTCCGCCGAAGATATCTGGTGTCAGGGCTTTTCCGAACCGGATAACGGCTCGGACCTTGGCAATGCGCAATTGCGCGCCGTGCGCGATGGCGACGAATATGTGCTGAACGGTTCCAAAATCTGGACCACTCAGGGCAATTACGCAAAATACATGATCCTGTTGGCGCGTACCAACCCTGACGCGCCCAATAAATATGCGGGGCTTAGCTTTTTTCTGGCACCGATGAAAATTCCGGGCGTGGAAACCCGCCCCATTCGCAAGCTGACCGGCGAATACGGTTTCACCCAGACCTTTTTTACCGATGCGCGCATTCCCGCCGATGGCCTGATGGGCAAGGAAGGCGAAGGCTGGCAGGTGGCCATGAAGACCCTGGAATATGAGCGCGGCGTGCATGGCGGTCAGGCGGGGGGCTATGTCCTGTTGCCGCTGGACGCCTTTGCGGTAATTGATCTGGCGCGAAAATTACAGCGCGATGGCGCGCCGGTAATGGATGATCCGGTGATGCGCGATGCCTTGGTTGAGTTCATGATCGAGGCACAGAGTCTGAAGCTTTGTCAGGCGCGCGGGGCCTTTGCACCGTTAAACGAAGAGCGCCCGTTTGGGCTGGCGCTTTCAGGCAAGCTGATGTGGACCGAATTTGCCCGGCGCATCAATGAATTTGCCATTACCTTGCAAGGGACCAAAGGCGGTTATTATGTGGGCGATCCCAATGCGGTGGATCACGGTTTGTGGACGCGCGGCTATCTGAATGCGTTTTCGGCAACCATTGGCGGCGGCACCTCGGAAATTCAGCACAATATTATTGCCGAGCACGTGCTCGGCCTGCCAAAGCGTTAGGGGCCAGGACAATGGATAATCTTGGACAATTAGGCTTTAGCGAAGCGCAAGGCGACCTGATGGAGGTGGCCAAGCGATTTTGCCGTGAGCAATCTCCCATGCAAAAGGTGCGCGCCCTGATGGAAGACGATCTGGGCCATGACCCAGATGTATGGGACGAGATGGCCGCCCTTGGCTGGCTCAGCATTGCCATTCCCGAAGCCTATGAGGGTGCCGGGCTGGGCGTGGCAGAAATTGTGCCCATTATGGAACAAATGGGTCGTTATTTTCTGGCCGGGCCATTTTTCTCGACCTCGCTGGCGGCCCAGGCCATTCTTGTGGGCGGTACAGAGGCGCAAAAACAGGATTACTTGCCCAAAATCGCGGGCGGCAGCGTGGCCACACTGGCTTTGAGTGAGCAAAGCGGCAATTGGGATTTAACCGCGATTACCGCCCGGGCCAGCCATACCGATCAGGGGTTGGCTTTGTCGGGCGAGAAGTTTTTTGTGCGCGATGCGGCGGCGGCAAACTGGATTATCGCATCGGTTCTGGTGGACGACAAACCGGCGCTGGTGCTGATTGCCAAGGATGATCTGCCAAAGGACGCGCTGCGCCGCGAGGTCATCATTGATGAAACCAAACGTTCTTTTGCATTGACGCTGGATGGCATTACCGTGCCTAAAAGCGCGCTGTTGGATATGGCACAGGCCGAGGCGGCATTGGCCCATATTCACCTTTGCGCCAATCTTTTAAGCACCGCAGAAATATGCGGCGGCACGCAAAACGTGATTGATTATACGCTCGATTATTTGCGTACCCGCAAACAGTTTGGCCGCACCATTGGCTCTTATCAGGCCTTAAAACACCCCAGTGTTGATGCTTATACCGGTTATGAACGGGCGCGTTCGCTGCTTTACAGCGCGGCGCACAGTTTTAACGAACAAGGCACCGGCGAGATTGCCACGCGCATGGCCAAGGCCCAGGCCGACAAAGCCTATGCGTATGCGGCGGATCGGGCCATCCAGTTTCATGGGGGCTTTGGCTTTACCTATGAATGCGATGCCCAGCTATACCGGCGCAGCGCCATCTGGCATGCCTCGCAATATGGGGATGCGGCGTATCATCGTAAAAAACTGGCCGATCTGATTTTGTGACCCGGAGCTGCCTTCAGCACCATCACGGACATAAGGCCGCTTTGATGCTGAAGGCCTCCTGGGGGAGCTAGATCCTATGCCGGCTTTCTATTTCACTGACATAGATGCACCCTGAATCCGCTTGTCCGGTTTTGGCATTTTCACGGATCAGGATAATGGCTTCTTTTAAACGATCGCTGTCACAGACCAGTTCCAGTTTCACCTCGGTCAGCACACGGGCGCCAAATTCGGTGGAAAATTCCTGATCGGCGGTTTCCAGCGATTGCAGAACCTGTTTGACATCCACCAATGTGAAATGCCCAAAATCGGCCTTGCGTAGGGCCCGGACGACATCAGCCGCCCGGTTCCTGTGGATATAGGCTTTGATCTCTCTCATGATTGCGCCTCCCTTTTGGCGGTTTGTTTGCGTTCTATGCGGGTCTCCATCCATTCGTAAATCACCGGCAACAGCAGCAGGGTCAGCAGGGTTGAGGTGATCAACCCGCCCACCACCACCGCGGCCAATGGGCGTTGGGTCTCCGCCCCGACACCACTGGACAGCAGCATGGGAATGAGGCCCAAAATGGCCACACTGGCGGTCATCATCACCGGACGCAGGCGCATTTCCGCGCCTTTTCGCACCGCCTCGGCAATGCTGAGGCCCTTATCGCGCAGCTCGTTGATAAAGCTGATCAGCACAATGCCGTTCAGCATGGCCACCCCGAAAACGGCGATAAATCCGATGGCGGAAGGCACCGATAAGTATTGACCACTGATGAACAACGCCACCAGACCACCAATGGTGGCAAAGGGGACATTGGCGATAATCAGCGCGGCAAAACGCATGGAATTAAACGCCGTATAGAGCAGCACGAAGATAAAGAAGATGGTCACCGGCACGATGACGCCCAGCTTCTTCATGGCCCGTTGCTGGTTCTCAAAGGCACCGCCCCATTCGATCCAGTATCCCGGTGGCATGTCCACATTTTGTGCAATGGCGGTGTTGGCATCTTTGACAAAGCTGTCCACATCGCGGCCGCGCACATCCATCTGGATCACAGCATAGCGTTGCAATTGCTCGCGCCGGATAAAGGAATACCCCTCGGCGGTGGTGATTTTGGCCACCCGTTTAAGGGGCAGGATCGCCCCGGTGCCGGTTCGCAGGGGGATATTGCCAATGGCCTCTACCGAGGCCTTGGACGCATCGTTCAGCCGGGCCGTGATATCAAAGCGCTTAACGCCATCAATCAGGGTGCTGACCGGCTCATTGCCGATGCCGGTGCGGACCAGTTCCAGCACGTCATCGGCATTCATGCCATAACGGGCCAGTGCCTCACGATCCACCGTGATGCGAATTTGCGGCTTGCCGATATTGGCCTCCAGCGACAGATCCGCCGCCCCCGGCACTTCGGCAATGGCGTTCTTGATCTGCTCGCTAAGGCGGTCCAACTCGGCCAGGTCTTCCCCATAGAGCTTGGCCGCCAAAGTGGCCCGCACGCCGGAAATCAGCTCTTCAACGCGCATCTGGATAGGCTGGGTAAAGGCAATGACCGAGGTCGGGGCCACCACTTCCAGTTTTTCACGCATTTCATCGGCCAAATGCTCGAAGGTTCGCTTTTCGGGCCATTCTTTTTGTGGCTTTAAGGCCGTATAAATCTCCATATAATTGACGTCCGCCGTTTCGCCTTTTTCGGCGCGGCCGATCATGGCGATGGTGGTTTCCACCTCGGGAAAGGCGCTAAGCGCGTTTTCAATATCTTTTGAGATCTTGATCGATTGATCTAGAGAGGTGGAGGGAATGGACGTCACCCGCCACATGATCGAGCCTTCCTGAAGTTGCGGCATGAACTCTTTGCCCAAAAAGGGAAAGAGACCCAATGAGGCAATCAGCAATGCTATGGCACTGAGAACCACCACGGCTTTGCGTCTTAGGCCAAAGGCCAAAAGCGGCAGATAGCCCCTTTTCAGCCAGCGTACCAAAAAGGTGTCCTTTTCTTCTTTGGGTTTCAGGATCAGCGACGCCAGCACCGGAATAATGGTCAGGGTCAACAACATCGAGCCAGCCATGGCAAAGCTGATGTTAAAGGCCATGGGCTTAAAGAGCTTGCCTTCCAGACCGTCCAGCGTGAACAGCGGCATAAACACAATAATGATAATGCCGATGGCAAAGCTGACCGGATTGGCCACTTCGCGCGCCGCGGTTAGCACCGCCGCGGTTCGGTTGACCGGGCCATTGCCCTCGGATTTTCGCTCGGCCATGATGCGAAACGAGTTCTCCACCATTACCACAGCCCCATCGACCATCATCCCGATCCCGATGGCCAGACCCGCCAGCGACATCAGATTGGCCGATAAACCCATCTGGCTCATAAAGATAAAGGCGATCAGCATGGCCAGCGGCAAAGCGGTGATCACCACCAAGGCTGAGCGAAATTCACCCAAAAAGAGGAAGAGCACAATGGCCACCAGAATGGAGCCTTCGATCAAGGCCCGCTCGGCGGTGCCGACGGCCTTTTCCACCAATTCGGTGCGATCGTAAATGGGTTTGATGGCCATGCCTTCGGGCAAGGCCCCATCAACGATATCGACTTTTTCTTTGACGTTATCAACGACCGCTTTGGCATTTTCACCAATGCGCGACAGGGCCATGCCCAGCACCACTTCTTTGCCATCGCGGGTGACCGCACCAAAGCGCAAGGCCGGGGCCTGAGCAATGGTGGCCACATCACGCAAATAAACGGGGGTGCCATCGGCGACCTTGACGACAATATCGCCAATGTCATGTTCGTTTTTGACCAGCCCAAGACCACGCACCAGATATTGTTCTGGCCCGCGATCAATATATTGGCCGCCCACCTGACGGTTATTGACCTGCAAAGCTTCCATTACTTCGCGAAAACCAAGGTCATATTTGATCAGCTTTAACGGATCAATCTGCACCTGAAACTGGCGCTCTTGACCACCCCAGGACATGACATCGTCAACCCCGGGCGCGGTGCGCAGGATCAGGCGGACATTCCAGTCCTGCACCGTGCGCAAATCCATATCGGTGATATCGGCGTTCAGTTTTTCGTCGGCCCGTTCCAGCGTGTACCAGAACACCTGACCCAGCCCGGACGTGTTTGGCCCCATTTCCGGGGTGCCATAGCCTTCGGGGATACGGTCGGCCACTTCGGCCAGTCGTTCCATTACCAGACGGCGGGCAAAATAAATGTCCATGCTGTCTTCAAAATAGACCGCTACATAGGAGAGACCAAACAGGCTGACCGAGCGAATTTCCTGCACATCGGGCAGACCCGCCATGCCGGATTCCACCGGAAAGGTCAGCAATTGTTCCACATCTTCGGCGGCCAGCCCCGGGGATTCGGTATAGATATTGACCTGCACCGGGGTTACATCGGGAAAGGCGTCAATGGGAATGGTGGTTACGGCGCGCCAGCCCAAAAAGCCGACAACGCCAAATGCAATCAGCACCAGCACTTTGTACTGGAGTGAAAATTCAACAAGTTTGTTTAACATTTTCGGCCCCTAGTGCTCGTCGCCAATGGATGATTTCAGGATCAGGGATTTCAGCAGGAAGATCTGGCTAATGGCGATTTCATCGCCGCGCTTCAGACCGCTTTTGATCTCGACCCAATTGCCCCGTGCCGCGCCGGTCAGTACCGGTTCGGGCGTCAGCGTATTGTCTTTGAGAACAAACACATGATTGCCCCCATTCATCAGGGTAACGGCTTCTTGCGGTACGGCCAGTACGGGATTGGTTTTGCCGGCCTCGATAAAGGCGGTGACAAACTGACCGGCGTGCAGAGCGTCCTGTGTGTTGGAAACCTCGATCCGGGCAGCCAGGGTACGGGTGGTTTCATCAATTTCATGATGTAATTGCAGCACCTTGCCCGCAAACTCACTGCCTGCACTGGTACTAATACGTACCGGGGCACCGGCAATAATGGCCGAGGCATCATCGGCGGACAGACGGGCATCCACCCAAACACTGCGTTCGTCGGTGATTTCAAAAAGCACGCGCCCGGGATCAACAATTTCGCCAACCACAAAGTCATCGCGCATAATGGTGCCGTTCTGGCGAGCATAGAGGGTAAACGCCCCCGTGGCCTTGGAGGCATCGGCCAACCGCACCAGTTTGTTCGCGGCACTGGTGGTCATGCCAAAGGCCAGCACCTTGGCGCGGGCCTGTTGGGCGGCCACCTGGGCCTCCACATAGCGGCGATCAGAGACCACCTTGCGACCCAGTTTTTTCACCCGGTCCCATTCGCGGGCCGTAACGATCAGATCGCCCTGGGCGCTGGCCATTTCGACGCTGGAAAGCGTCACCAGAGGGGCATTCAAGGTGACGGCATCACCAAGACGGGCATGGCGGGTAATCACCTGCGCGGAAATGCGCGGCGTTACCTGGCTGGTTTTATATAGGTCCAGGCCCACTTCACCGGGGGCGCTGATCTCCATAGCCAAAGCCCTGGGGGTAATGGTCATGGTTTGCACGCCATTCTGGCGACGTTGACTGGCGCTCATCCGGACCAGGTTTTCGGCATGTTCTTCGCCATGGTCTTCCTGGGCAAAGGCAGGGGTCGAGGGGGTTGATAAAACCAGGGCGGCCATCACCGGCAGGGTTTTAAGACAGGTGTTGAAAAAACTCATTGGATGGCCTCCAGCCATGAAGTTGTGGAATTGGATGCATCGAGCCAGTCGAACCAGGTGCGCCATAACGCCCCTTTCAGGTCGATGGCGGCGGCTTGTGCATCAAAAGTCTGGTTAAGTTGAATAAGGTAAGAGACGGCGTTCAGCTCGCCGGCTTCCCACAGGGTTTTCAGCAACGTGCGCTGGGCCTCTAGATCACCGGCCCCACTGTTCTGCCAGTCCTGCCATGCGGATGCCGCGGCCAGATAGCGCTCGGTGGTGGCATTCAGGCGTGCCTCGACGCGCTGGCGCATTTTACGGGCATTGGCCTCGGCACCCACCGCTTCGGCCCGGGCCGCGGTTACGCTTTCGCTATAGGAATTGCGAATTTGCAGGGGGATCGACAGGCGAATGCCAAACAGCGTGGCATTGCCGCCTAGACCATTACTTTCCTGCCCCAGGCTTAGACCCAAAGTGGGATCCGCTTTGCGCATTTTATCGGCGAGCAAAATACGGGTGCGAAAGCTGTCTGATTGGGCGCGAACCAGCCGCATTTCCGGCAGGCGGTTTAGCTCACCGGACCAGCCCTGCAACATTGTCCCCCGGGGTGTGCCGACCATAAATGGCCATACGTCGCGCGGTCTGCCGGCAATGGCGGCCAGGCGTTCGCGGGCACGGGACAGGTCACCCTTGGCCCGGCTTTGTTCGGCCATGGCCTGGGACAGGGCCAGCCGCGCGGTCAACAGTTCGGATTCGGATAAATCCCCGGCGGTTTTACGGGTTTGTGACAGGGTCAGAAAATCCCGTGCCAGCCGCACTTTGGAAGCCGTCAGTTGTAATTGTTCGAAGGCACTTTGGTGAATTGCCAGTGCCTGTAATACATTGGCAAGAAGGGACTTTCGCACCAGTTCCAGCGCTGCCTTGGCGGCCATCATATCGGCTTGACCGGTGGCGGCGCGAGCCTTGCGTTTGCCGGACATGTCCAGGGTTTGCGAAAGGCCCACTGAGGTGGTGGTCGAGTCGGCATTTTCATATCCGGCCTCGATCTCCGGGTTATAGAGCGCTCGACCAGCCCCTTTGGCCCGTGCCTTGGCAGCATCCAGTTCGGCCTGGGCCGCGGCAATGCCGGGATGGTTGGCCAGCACGCTTTTGGCAAATTCCACGACCAATGGCCGCGAGCTTTGTTCTAAGGCAGGAGAGGCGTCTTGGGATTGGGCCATAGGTGTCGCCATAAAAGCGACCCCGACCCACAGGGCGCCTATAAGCGCCTTGGTGTTGAAATTCATAGTGATTACTCAGCAAATCATGCGTCGGTGATGAACCGGCGGCATTTGGTCATTATCTGACAGGCATGGCGGGGTATTGGGCACCCCAGAGCCTGCAATGAGAGGACATTACGCGCACGCGCAAAACGCCCATGGAGTAATCAGATGGTGGGGGGGCGGGCTATATCGCCAGGTTTTCGACCGGTCGGCAGTAAAACTGGCCCTATATTCATGGCCATGGCCGGCGGTATTGGCAACAATATATTGTCTTCCAGGGTGACGTATTGGTGTACGACTTCACAAATATCACATGCAGCCCCCAGATTGGGGATGGTATCGTCGGACTTGTCCTTGCCGATATCCGTACTGGTGATAGTGATTTCGCTATTTTGTGCCTTAAACACATGCTCGTTCGTGCCAAAGCCATGCAAAGCAATGGCCATCAGGCAGACAATCAGGACTTTGGTGAGCATGGTTTTCATAGGAACAATCAGTCACTCGCAATGGCCGTCTTGTAGCGATGATGGGGCCGTTCGTAAACCAGTTACAAAATACCCGTAATCCCTATCCAACACTGACACTCTAATTCCTACAGTAGCTATAGGTTCAAGCGAAAACTGCAGCCCTATAATTGTCGCTTGAAAGTAATGCCGATGGTTCGGGGTACAGGGGGGGTATGTTGCAGATTCTGGCGAAAACTGAAGGGGTTGCCAAAGGCAAAAGTATTTGTCTTTTCATCAAAAATATTGCGCACATACAGTCCGACTTTCCACCGGGACGGGTTTTCCAGTGCCAGTCTGAAATTGAACATGTCCGATGCCTGTGAATTACGGTTGTCAATGCGGGCAAAGGTAAGTTGCGAGCGACCATTATAGGTATAATCGGCGCTGACCACCCAACGCCGCGCATCGCCTGCGGGCCAAGTGTATTCCGCATTTATGCCTCCGGCCATGGTGGGGATGCCTGGCAGGTGATCATTGATCTGGGATCCCAGAAACGGGTTCACAATCACCAGATCCGGATCATTATAGGAAAAATTGGCATTCACCGTCAGGCCGCGAAACGGGGACAGCGCAATATCAAAATCTACACCGCGGCTGCGGGCATAACCGGCATTCAGAATGATATTAAACCCGTTTGGCAGAATTTGATCGGTCTGGATATCGTTCCACTTAAAGGTAAAGGCCGAAACGTGCACGTGCAGGTCATCATGCATCCATGAGAACTTCCCGCCCATTTCATACATGGTCAGCTTGTCTGGCTCAAAAGTCAGGTCATTTTCTTCATCAACATCGCCGCTGCCATCTTCAAAGAAGACACTGTCGGGGCTGTTTATATTGATGCCACCTACCCGATAGCCCTGGGCCCGCTGGGCATAGATCAGGGTATTTTCGTTGGCTTGCCAGCTGATGACCGCTTTGGGGGTAAAGCCGGAATCGCGGCTGTTCCCATGGCGAATAATCGTATTTATACCCAGACCGCCACCAATGTGCGAACGGGTGCGTTCATCAGAATAAAACCAGCGCACGCCCCCGGTCAGATTTACATTATAGGGCAAATGCCAGATGGCTTCGGCAAAGGTGGCCAGCTCTTCGGTTTGTTCATGACGCCGTTCCCTGAATGCCACATCCCCGCTTCTGCCTCTGCCGGGCAAAAGCGCACCAGAACCAGGGATGGTTAGCGCCGAGGCGTAATTTTCCTGACGTACTGATGCAAATGCCCCAATCAGCCAGTCAAAGCGTCCGCCAAGGCGCGATACCAGCCTGGTTTCATTGGTGATCATGTTGATCTTGCGTTCCTGTTTGTAAACGCTGGGGGTTACCGGCAAGGAGGTGAGCAAAGGCACGCCAAGAGAAGCATCGGTTTCATCACCGATCGAGCGATGAATATAGGCTGACGAGGATATGATCTCGCCCCAGCCAAAGCGGCCTTTCAGTTCCACATAGGGGTTAAAATAATCATCTTCATGGGGCTCGCGGACATAGTTTTCGCGCTTGTATATACCCACATCCGGCAAGAAATACTGGGTGTCATCGGCCAGTACATCCTGAAAGTTTATGCCGGCCTTGACTTCCCAATTGTCCCCCACATTCCACAATATCCGCGCCCGGGTGCCAAACACATCGGTGGTGTTGACGTTTTCCAGGCCCAGCCGGACATCATCAATATAGCCGCTGTTATGGTCGAGATAGCCGGTAACCCGCAAGGCCAGCTTGTCTTTTTTTATCGGCACATTGATGGTGGCGCTGACCCGGCCGTTTTTGCCACCATTTTTGGTTATGGATGCGTCCAGATTCAAGGCCGCGGTATAGCGTTGCATATCCGGGGCGTTGGTCACGACCCGGTAAAGTCCGCCCAGTGAGCCGGCACCATAGAGGGTGCCCTGGGGGCCGCGCAGCACCTCGACATGGTCAATGTCTTCCAGCTGAAGATAGGGGTCAGGCTCATTATAATTTAGGCGAAAATTATCCATATACGCCCCGATAGTGGCCTGTTGGCGTCCGGTAAAACTGCCATCGGATATGCCGCGGATAAAAATTTTATTGCGGCTGGGGCCAAGATTGGTCGAGGACATACCCGCGGTGTGAAGCGCCAGGCCATTGGTGTCGGTGACCTGTAACTGTTCCAGCTTAGCGCTGTCGGTAACGCTCAGGCTCAGCGGCAGGCGGGCGGCAACACCAGCCCGTTTGGTGGCATGGATGATGATCAAATCATTGGCCGGCGGGGCCGCCGCCTTTTTAAGATCCAGGGGGCGGGCTATTTCGGATTTGGGCTTTTTATGTACCCGTATGATCCGATAGGCCCCCGGGCTGATCTGGTTGTAGGTATAGCCGGTACCGGCCAGCACGGCCCCCAGGGCGTTATCCAGCGAGTAAAGGCCTAAAATAGCCGGGCGCTTTGTTTCATCCAGATCATAGTCTGAAAAATCAATGGAAATGCGGATCTGTTGTGCCAGATGAGTTAGCGTACGATCCAGGCTAAGTGCCGGCAGGTCAATGATATAGGTTTTTTCAGACTGTGCCGAAGCAATCGATGCACAGCCGAAAAATGCAACGCTGCAGAACCCAGCGCGTAGTCCAGACAAAGCCGTTTTGGAAGCAACCGTACCAACCATGCCCTCAGTATAGCGAAAAAGTGATTATTGGCTACGCACTTTGTCTTTTATGCGTAAAGTAATACCGCTATCGGTCTCTTCTGCGCTCAGGGACAGCAGGGCCGTCAGATCCCGCACCGCCCGATCCTGATCGGTAATTTGCAAAATGCCGGAAAAATGAAGACTGGCCAGATCATTTTGCGCCAGGGTCAGAGGCGTCGGGAAATACCGGTTCAGTTCTGAAACTACGCTGCCCAGATCATCATTTTCAAAAACCAGATACCCCTGCTGCCAGGTGGTAACCTGGACGGGGTCAAAGGACTGTACCTTGATTTCGGCCGTATCCATCTGGTGTATGGCCTGTTGGCCTTCGACAAGGCGTAGGGTAGAGGATAGTTCGTCATCCGCAGCGTTTTTCAGGTCTAGCGGGGCAACTTCAACAATGCCTTCGGTTACCGAAACCAGCGTGCGATCGCTATCCATGCGCACATCAAAGCGCGTGCCAATATCGGTTACCCGCAGGGAATTGGCCGCCACGGTAAAGGAGCGGGCTTTTTCGTGGTGGACATTAAAATAGGCTTCGCCTTTTTTCAGCACCACATGCCGGGCATTTTTGTCCATGGTGACCGCAATCGAGGTGTCGGTATTCAGTACCACGGTGCTGCCGTCGGCCAGGGTTACGGTGCGTTGTTCGCCAATGCCAGTTGCGTAAAGGGTTGGGTCTATAGAGCCATTGGGGCCAAGAAACACCGGAGCCATCAATACCAGTAGGGTGGCCGCAATGGCTGCCCCAAATCCGCCACCAAAGGCCATGGGCTTGGCCGTAACAGCCTTGCGCAGGCGGTGCAGCGGGAAGGCAACAACATTATTGCCGGGGTTGGGGATGTCTTCTGAATCATTGGCAGCAACAGGAGGGGTGTCCTTTAAGTCTTCCGCAGCATCCCAGGCAAGGGCAACCAGGTCATACGCATCATTATGCGCAGGCTCGGCCTCCAGCCAACTGGTAAAATCCAGCCAATCTGCTTCGGTAGCATCGCCACCGTGCAGCCGCACATGCCAGTGCAGGGCCTTCTCTTCCAGTGCGTTTTGAACGCTGTTGTGTGACTTGTTGGTCATGTTCTCTTTCTACTGTCTCACAGGGGTGACGCCACCGCCCGGGATAACCCTCCACTTTTTTCAAAAAAAAGCATAATTATTTTTACACTCTATATATCAAGGATCCGCTTCACGCAAAATTTGCGTTAATTCACGCATGGCGCGGATGATATGTTTTTCCACTGTGCTGACGGAAATGCCCAATTCGGCGGCGACCTCTTTGTGGGATAATCCCTCCATTCGGTGCAATTGAAAGGCCCTGCGTGCCTTTGGCGGCAAGGTATCAATGGCGGCCCGCACCTGGGCAATGCGTTCGGCCCGCAACAGCCGGGTTTCCCCATCATCTTCAGCGCTGGTGGCAAAGCCGCCAACGGTTTCCGTGCTTTCATCTGTCCATTTTTCATCACGGCGGGAGCGGCGCTGGCGCTGGCGGATATGATCCAGGGCCATTCGGCCAGCCATGGTGAAAAGATAACTGACCGGATTGTCCAGTTCTTCTTTGAGTTCGAGTTTGCTGACCTTGACCCACAACTCTTGTACCAGGTCCTCAGCAACAGCATCATCGCGCAAACGTGCTGCCAGAAACCGGCATAAATTGGCACGCTGTGCCATATAGGTGGTTTTCAAATCCTCACCCAGCATGAATCTGAGTATGGGCAATTATAAGGGCCTTCGCAATGGAGGAATGCGCCATAATTTATCTTTATCATTGAATTAAAATTCGTGCGGTTTTCTAACGGTAATTGTCTATAAATTATAGACCTTTTTCGAAATGGTTGAATCAACCTCCCCCCCTCCAAATCATTTTATTTCAAGAAATCACATTCAGAGTGGAGGTTATTCCCCGGCCATGGCGTCAATGCACTGAACGGCTTGGTGCCGAAATGTTGAATAATGGAGATTAGGATGATTTCTCGTAAAGTATTTTTGTTAAGTGCAGCTTCCCTGACGGTGATGGGTGCATCAACTCCGGCTCTGGCAGGTCCTGCACTACAAGCAGCAGTACTGCCATCCAGTCGCTCAACCACGATCAATAGGCCGGTAACGATTTTCGCCAGCATGGTTAATAGTGGTAACAGTATTGCCCGCTCATGCAGCATTGGTGTTCGCAAGGCCAACCTTCCTGTAAGCGTTTCGTATCAAGCCATGCAGGCTGACAACTCTACCCCCGCCGCTGCCGTGGACACACCCGTGGACATCGCGCCCGGTACCTCTCAGGCTTTCGTTGTTTCCTTTACGGCCAGCGCCCCGATCCCTGCCGGAACTTTGCGGCTCAGCTACAGCTGTACAGATGATGCTGGTGCCAAAGTTGAGGCTCCCGTCGTTGATGGCGTGAACGCTCTTTCCTTTTCTGCTTCGGCCACCCCTTCTCCTGATGTGCTGACCATTGCACAATCAGCCAGTGGCGATGGTTACATTCGTATCTCGTCCACCGGTGGCGCCGAAGCCATGGCTATCTCTGCGGTAAACATTGGCGCCGGCACAAATGGCAAGGCTGAAGAAGCCGACCTGATCGCCATGCCGGATACCGGCAATGTTGCTCTGCCGGTTAGCCTGTTTGTTTGTGAAACTGACGCTGCCACAGGCGCATGTCTGGCTGACCCGGCCACCTTTATCCACACCAAGGTTGGTGCGACCGGTAAAAGCTATACGGTTTTTGCAAATGCAGACCCCGATGCGGGTATCCCGGATTTTCCAGATCTGTCCCGCGTTTACCTGCGCTTTTATGAAGAAGCCACCCCTCAAAGCGACCAGCGTGGCGAAGGCCGCGGCGCGACAGGCCTGGCAGTAACGGCGCCAGCGCCGGCTAATTCTGCCCCTCAGACCGCTTCGGCTGTACCCGAAGGGATCTGGGAAGCCCGCTTTAACAGCAGTAATGGCGGCTATAACGAAGGCCTGTTGTTTATCTCTGCAGCCGGTACATTGAATGCCATCATCTATAGCGATGAAAACGGCAACCACGATGGTGGTGGCGAAGGCGATAATGGCGATAACAATGGATCCGGCGATAACAACGGTTCCGGTGACAATAACGGTTCTGGCGATAACAACGGTTCCGGCGATAACAATGGTTCCGGCGATAACAACGGTTCTGGCGATAATAACGGTTCCGGTGACAACAACGGTAATGGCTCCGGCGATAACGATGGTGACGGGGACGGTAACGGCTCTGGCGACAACGATAACGACGGTGACGGCAACAGTTCCGGTGACAACAATGGCAATGACCATAATGGTAACGGTTCCGGCGACAACGACAACGATGGTGACGGCAACGGCTCCAACGATAATGACAGCGATGGTGACGGTAACGACAATTCAAGAAACCGTACGGCATCTGCTACGCTCATTGCCGGCACGATCAGCACCGATGGTTCCGGTGGCTGGACTTCCAGCGCCCAGGTTCTTGACCTAGCCAAAACAGTTGGCGGTGTTGCTTACCAGCTTGGCGGTAACTGGAATGCCAGAAACTCTCTGACCGGTACGTATGTTCCGTCTACGGGTTCCACGATTGCCTCTATCGGCAGTGGCTCTTTGCGGGCAGCCTTCTCCAGAGATTATGATCGGGCCACGGTCCTTTCCAATCTCGGCGGCAGCTTCGACTTCTACGATGGTAGTGCGGACATTGGTGACCTGACCGTTTCCAGCGATGGTTCCTTCAGCGGGACTTATACGGTTCCTGGTTCCACACAGGCTTGTACGGTCTCTGGTGGCTTTGCAACCTCCACTGCGGGTACGAACCTCTATACCGTGACCGTTTCTCTGCAAAGCTGCGCAGCGGCTGGAAGCTATAGCGGCCTGGCTACTCTGCGGGTTGAAGATGACGACCAAAGCTCGGTTGTTAACCCGATCCGTGGGATGGCAATGACTGCTGATAGCAACAGTGGCATGGTACTGGACCTCTTCCCTAAAGGTCACGTACGTAGCAACGACCGGTAAAACTAGCCCCGTTTAACCGGCCAAAGCTCGCGGTGGAATGTGAATGCATTCCGCCGCGAGTTTCTTTGTATGGTCATACAGCCATAAAGTGCCGGCCTTTGTGCCGGCTTTGTTGTTTCTAAATGATCGGACGTGCATCCGAAACCATCCAGCTATCCCCATCTTTTTTCTGTGCTTTTATGGCAAGATAATTTGAGGGATGACCCCCTCTCTTACGTATTACGCGAGAACAAGGGAGTGTCTTATGATCAACCATATTTCTCGTTTTGCATTGATTGGGGCTGGTGTGCTGGCGCTAAGTGCCTGTGCTACCACAACAACCGGCCCCTCTAAGCCGGCGCCCAAAGACGCCATGCCCATGACGATGGAGCATGGTGAGCATAAATCCATGATGCCAGAATCATCGGGCCAGATGAAGGCCATGCCATCGGAATGCAAAGCCATGATGGCCAAAATGCATGAAAAGATGCAAAGCGGCGACATGGATATGGCCGCCATGAAAGCAAAAATGAAATCCGGCGAGGGCATGAGCGAAACACAGAAAAAATGCCACAAAATGATGCATGATAAAATGCACAAGTCCGATGATCAAAAAGGGCATAAACCCATGATGTCGGAATCATCGGGCCAGATGAAGGATATGCCCCCGGAATGCAAAGCCATGAAGGCCAAAATGCATGAAAAGATGCAAAGCGGCGACATGGATATGGCCGCCATGAAAGCAAAAATGAAATCCGGCGAGGGCATGAGCGAAATGCAGAAAAAATGCCATAAAATGATGCATGATAAAATGCACAAGGACGCCGAAGCGCAAAACGAAGCCGCCGACGAGGCGGCCCCGTCCGCGCACAACCATTAAGAGCGCACACATTTTGCGTTAACTGGCTGCAAACGGCACCTCCCCCTTGTGTTCGTTTGCAGCTTATTTTTTTATGGGTAGAAAAATGAACCACCATCACCATGATAAATCGGCGGGGCATGATCATCACCATGATGCCTCGCATGCTGCACATGAACATGCCTGTCACCACGATCACGGCGCTGCAAAACCGCCGACCGGGCCTGTGGATGAAAATGCGATTTATACCTGTCCCATGCACCCGGAGATTGAGCAAAAGGGTCCGGGAAATTGCCCGATTTGCGGTATGGCGCTGGAACCCAAAGGGGTGCCGGCCGTGGATGATGGTCCAAACCCTGAACTGATTGATTTCAGTCGCCGTTTCTGGTTTGGCCTGGTACTGACGGTACCGTTACTGGTTCTGGCCATGGGGCCTTATGTTGGCCTGCCGGTTGAAAGCTGGGTGGAACCGCGCCTTTCAAGACTGGTGGAACTGTTTTTGGCCACGCCGGTGGTCTTATGGTCTGGCTGGCCATTTTTTGTCAGAGGGTGGCAATCGGTTCTGAACAAAAGCCCCAATATGTTTACTCTGATCGCCATGGGGACGGGGGCAGCCTATATTTACAGCTCCATTGCGGCGTTGATGCCGGATATCTTCCCCGATGCCTTTCGTGCCGAAGATGGCAGTGTGGCAGTCTATTTTGAAGCTGCCGCGGTAATTATCGTCCTGGTGTTACTGGGACAGGTGCTGGAGCTGCGCGCCCGCGAACGCACTGGCGGGGCCATACGGGCCTTGCTGGACCTGGCCCCCAAAACCGCCCGTATCGTCCGTGAAGATGGGAGCGAAGAAGACATCCCTCTGGAAGAGGTGCAACAGGGAGATCTGTTGCGCATCCGTCCGGGCGACAAAATCCCGGTCGATGGTGAGGTTGTGGAAGGAACGTCCCATGTGGATGAATCGCTGTTGACTGGTGAGCCTGTGCCGGCGGAAAAAGAACCAGGTGACAGTGTTACCGGTGGTACCATCAATGGTAATGGCACCTTTGTATTTCGGGCCACTCGGGTGGGTGCCGATACCATGCTGTCGCAAATCGTAACCATGGTCGCCGAGGCCCAGCGTTCGCGCGCGCCCATTCAGAAACTGGCTGATTCCGTTTCTGGCATATTCGTACCTTTGGTGGTTCTCAGTGCCGTAATTGCCTTTGTGGCCTGGTCCGTTTGGGGGCCAAACCCGCCTATGGCCTATGGCCTAATTGCGGCGGTTTCGGTATTGATCATTGCCTGTCCCTGTGCGTTGGGTCTGGCGACGCCAATCTCAATCATGGTTTCCACGGGTCGGGGGGCACAGGCCGGTGTTCTGATCAAAAATGCCGAGGCCCTGGAACGCTTTGCCAAGGTGGACACGCTGGTAGTGGATAAAACCGGCACCCTGACCGAGGGCAAGCCAAAACTGACCGGCGTTATTGTTGTCAATAATGGTAATGAAGATGACCTTCTAAGGGCCGCGGCGGCACTGGAACAAGGCAGTGCCCATCCTCTGGCCGAAGCCATTGTCGAGGCTGCCAAGGCAAAGTCCCTGGAAATACCTCCGGCCGAGGATTTTCACTCTCATTCCGGCATGGGCGTTACTGGCCAGGTTGATGGGCATTCGCTGGTCCTTGGCAATGCTCGCATGATGAACGAAACTGGCATTCAGGACGAGGCCTTTATCCAAAAAGCCGATGCCCAGCGTGAAGAAGGCGCCACGGTGATGTTTCTGGCCATGGATGGCAAGCCGGCGGCATTGCTGGTGGTCACCGATCCGATCAAGCAAAGTACGGATGAAGCCATATGGGCGCTGCACAAGGAAGGTCTGAAGATCATCATGGCCACGGGCGATCACGTGCGCACCGCCCAGGCGGTAGCAGACAAGCTGGGCATTGATGAAATTCGCGCTGGCGTGATGCCCGAAGACAAGGCCGAACTGGTCAAAAGCCTGCAGGCCAAAGGACACAAAGTGGCCATGGCCGGGGATGGGGTTAATGACTCGCCGGCACTGGCCCAGGCCGATGTTGGTATTGCCATGGGCACCGGCGCCGATGTGGCAGTGGAAAGTGCCGGCATTACCCTCTTGCGGGGGGATTTGCGCGGCATTGTGCGGGCGCGTCGCTTGTCCGAGGCAACCATGAAAAACATACGGCAGAACCTGTTTTTTGCCTTTGCCTATAATGCTCTGGGCGTACCCATAGCGGCCGGTGTCCTGTATCCGGTGTTTGGCATTTTACTCTCGCCAATGATTGCGGCGGCGGCCATGAGTTTCAGTTCATTTTCCGTGATTTCCAATGCGCTGCGATTGCGCCGGGTGAAATTGTAGGAGAGAGAGAAAATGCAAGGCAAGACGCATAAGGCCCCTATGCCCACCGGCGCTGGTGGTGGTCACGGCTCGCACATGCCGGCCTCTGCCAATGCCCGCGCCCTAAAAATCACAGGCTGGCTGACGGGGATCTATTTTCTGATTGAGCTGGGCATCGGGATCTATACCGGCTCTATCTCGGTGCTCTCGGATGCGTTTCATACATTTTCTGCGGTAGGCGGGGTGGTGCTGGCCTTTGTGGCGGCCCGCATAGCGCGCCGCCCTGCGGATGCGCGCCACACCTTTGGTTCCACCCGGGCTGAAATTGTGGGTGCGTTGCTCAATGGCGTGTTTTTGCTGCTGATGGCCATATTGGTGTTTGTCATGGGGGGAATGCGGCTGGGCGATCCGGTGGACCTGCCCACCACCCCCATGCTGGTGGCGGCCCTGGGCGGCCTGGTCACCGAGGTGATCTCGATTGCGCTTTTGTTTGGTGGTCAAAAGGACAACATCAATATGCGTGGCGCCTTCTGGCACGTCATGCAGACCTTTGTGGGCAGTATTTTGATTATTGTGGCGGCGCTGGTCATCCGCTTTACCGGCTTTGTCATGATTGATCCGATCCTGGGCATGGCCTTTGGTGTGGTGTTGCTTATGGCCTCGGTCGGGATTATCCGTGAGGCCTTGTCGATTTTGATGGAAAGCGCCCCGGCGAACCTGGATATGGAGGCGGTTATCCGCGCGCTGGCATCTTTGCCCGGGGTGCGCAATGCCCATCATGTTCATGCCTGGACGCTGACTTCCGGCAAGGCGCTTTTTTCGGCGCATTTACGCATAGAAAAAGATGCAGATGCGAACGCTATTCTGGTGGCTGCCCACAAGGTTCTGCGTCAGGATTTTGGCCTGTTTTTCAGCACGCTGCAGATTGAAACCCATTGTCTGGACGAAAGCGAACAGGCGGATCTGGATTTTATCGGGCAACCGCCACACCATAAGGAGAGCTGAAATGAATACGCAAAACCAGTCTTCAAAAATGCGCATAAAGCCAGTTGGTCACGCCTTGTCTTTATTTATCGCCATCAGTTTTGTTGCGTGTGTGGTATGGGGGCTGTTGACCCCTTTGCCCATGCATATGCATACGGCGTGGGAGGCTTTGTTGCCGGGATTTACCTGGCTGTCTCCATCCGGGTTTGTGATCGGGTTGGTGGAAAGTTATCTGTATGGCTGGTGGATCGCGCTGATTTATGTCCCGCTGTATAACTGGTTTTCAAAATCCTGACCGATAGGGTCAGATTTGCAAATGAGCTTTGAGCTGTTGGCGGGCGCGATAAACCCTCAATTCCACTGCCTTGGGGCTAAGTTTTAGTATCTCACTGGCTTCCTTGTGGGATTTTTGCTCAAGCGCACACAGGATAAACGCAGGTTTTAACGTCTCGGGTAACTGGGCAATCTGGTCTTTGAGCTGGCTCAAGGCGGCCCGGGACTGATGCAGGGCTTCGGGATTGTCTGAACCACCATTGCTGGAAACGGTATTTTCCACAAAAGGGGTCAGGCGCTGCATAAACGAGCGGGTTTTGCGCTTGCGTCCGATATCGCGACATTTGTTCAGGGTAATCTGGAAGATCCAGGTGGAAAACCGGTATTTGGGGTTGAACCGGTGCAGGTTGTTATAGGAGGAGATGAAGGCATCCTGGACCGCATCTTCGGCATCATCCTCATCGCCCAGATGGCGCAGGGCAAAGCGAAACAAAGGCGTTTTGTAGCGACGCATCAACAGAGTGAAGGCCATGTCTTCACCGCCCAATGCCCGGGCAATCAATGCCGTATCTGTGTTTTCGTCCTCGGTTTGGTTATTGGGCGATGTCATGGAGCGACCGCAACACAATATCATCAAACTTTTTGGCCTGTTCGGGGGACATAATGGCCCGCATTGCAAAAATATGGCGCAGGGTTTCGGTCTGAAACTCACCAAGAACGCTAAGGTATTTTTGTTCGGCCAGGACGACTTCCGGAGAAAGGTCGTGGTGTTCCTTGATTGCCGATGCCAGTTCGAAATTGGCGGCTTTCAAGGCTTTGATATAGGTTTCACGGCTTTGCGCATAATGGTCTTCCAGTTCGTGCAGCGCGATTTTCTGTTCAGAATTCAGCACGAACTCGTGGTGAATTTTCTCGTGCAGGCTCACCGTGCTGGAGCCGGTTCCGGGCAGGGTGTTCAGGCCAACCCATACGCCGGCAATGCCGGCGACAAAGCTGAGGATGATGGCAAGGACCGTATGACGCCAATGACTTCTGGACATCCCTATTTCACCAGCCGCAAGACGCTATAGGCCGGGGTAGCGGAAAAGGCGGAAATGTCATCATGGGAGGTCATGGCCCGTGCACCAACCGTGCCGCCCAAGACCAGCGCCAACACCACCGGTACAGCGCGCAGGGCCTGCATAAAAAATACGGTGTGTGGCAGGGGGCGGTCCGCGTTCAGGCGTTGCCAAACCTGTGCCTCCAGGGCACTTAGACTGAGCGCCCGGTCTTCGGTTCTCAGCTCGCCGAGTAATTGATCCAGCTTGTCTGTCATGGGGCGCCTCCTTCAGGATGTGTGTAAATGCACAATTTTCCATGCATTATCATGGCGTCGCAATATGGCCGTACCATGCCCGGTGCGGCTTTTGTCTTCGCCCTTGTATGTATAGACCATTTCAATGGAAAAGGTCGAGAATGCCAGATCACCTTCGGTGTGGGTGGCAATGTCTTTGTACTTGTAGGTGTGAAAGGTCAGGTCCGGATTGGCAAATTCCGGGGCCAGATGGTGATCGCGATAATCGGCCCAGCCGGCATTGGCACCCTTGCCTTCAAAAATGGTAAAGGCTTTGCCTTCGCTGGCAACATAGGTTTCCATTTCCGCCACGTTTTCGCTGGCAATGGCGTTGGCATAGGCTTGTAAAACCTGGGTTGGGGCGTCCATGGCGTTCATATCATGGTGTTCGGCGCCGTGCTGGTGCTCCGGGTCTGCTGCCGCATTATGGGTGGCAAGGGCAAGGCCCAGAGCGCTGGTGGTGATAATCAGAAGTGTACGCATTTCAGGAAGTCCTTTTTTCCAGTTGGGGAGGTGCCGTTTGTTCCGCCATGGCCCCCGAGAAGGCCCGGCGGACAGAAGCAATCATATGATTGCCCTTTTGGCGCACAACATTGCGGGCGGGATTTTCAATAAAGTGGTAGCTCAGCACACAAACCAACAGGAAAATGGCCAGCAGGATCAGCATGGGCAGGGTTGAAAGCGGCCCACTGACCCAGCCCAGCACATCTTCCAGAATGTTATAGGCCGCCATGAAAAACGGCATGTGCCAGAGATACATGGAATAGGAAACCCGGCCCAGATATTCGGTTGGCTCAAAGCGGGGTACGGTGGCGGGTGCATATCTGGAAAGCTCGGCCAGCAAAAATACCAGCGGCACCGACAACAGGGCGATGATCCGCTCGTCCGTCCGCCAGTGGGCGGCCAACAACAGGGCGATGATGGTTATGGACAGTCCGCCGACGCGCTGCCAGCGGGCTTTCAGGGTAAAGTGCTGTCCGATCAGATAGAGCATGAACCCCATCAGAAATTCCGGCACAATCCGCAATATCCCGAAATTGTCTGTGGCGCTGGGCAAAGGGGAGCCAACCATGGCCAGATACAGGCGATCAAAGGCAAAAAACAGCCCCAGCCCCAGCAAAAACCCATAAACCGGTCGATTGGCGAATTTAAGCCCCAGCAAGGCAAAGGCGGGGAATAACAAATAGGCGAACCATTCCGCACTGATTGACCATGCCGGTACATTCCAGGTCGCCCCGGGGGTGAGGCCCCAGGCCTGGATCAGCAACAGATTGGGCAAGATGTGACCGTGGGGAAAAGCATCCATTTGCGGCGGCACACCCAAAAAGGCACTACCGATCAGCATCGCCCCGACAAAACCAAATACCAGCACATGCAGTGGGTAAATGCGCGCCAGACGCGCCACCAGAAACTGCCAGTAATCAAATTTCCCCGTCCGCACTTTGTTGAAATAGGCATGGGCCAGCACAAAGCCGGATAGTACAAAGAATATGTCTACGCCCAGACGTCCGGATTCGAACAAGCCGGTATACTGATCCACATTCACGTTCCAACTGACGCGCCAGTGAAAAAAAATGACCCAGAGGGCGGCAAAAAACCGAACCCGGGTCAGGCTGCGTATGTCCTTGGGGTAGGGCACGGCTCAGCCCATCATGCCTGGCATCAGGTGCTTCATGCCCCCATGGGCCAGGGCGCCGCCCAGAAACCCGTTGGTGGCAACCAGGGCAGCCATGCTGAACAAGGCAATGTTGAATGCCAGGGTGACCGTATCGGTGCCCGAACGCTTGCGTGCTGCCTCCATCAGAAAGGCCGTGGCAAACCCGCCCAGCAACAAGCTGGTCCCGATCCAGCGATGATACATCATCACCCCGGTTTCGTGGGCCGGTGTTGGTCCGGCATGGGCCCAGCCAAGCAAGCCTGCGCCCAAGGCGCCAAAGGCGGCAATCCATACGGTAAAGCGCACAATGTCTGCGTATTTTTCCTGCCGTCCGGCGAGATACAACCCTTGCGCCAGCGCCGCAGTAAGGATCAGCGCAATGGGAAAGTGCACGATAAGGGCGTGAAAATTACCCAGATAAGCCAAAAACTTTTCAAACGGAGTGGAGGGGCCGTTTTTACCCCAATGGGAATGGCCTTCTTCTTCCTCGCCCTCCCCATGGCTGTGGACCGCCGGTTCGTCGCCATGATGGTCTTGGGCGCTTTCATCATGCTCATGAGGGGTGGCATTGTGGCCCTCAGAAGCAATCGGGTGATCGTCATTATGTGCCGTTGCGGGGTCTGTCTTTGTGACTTCGGTTATGGGCGGCGTCGCTGGTTTGGCCGCGTGTTGCTTATTGCCGTGCGCCTGTGCAGGCATGGCCAACGCCATAAACCCCAGCACGATGAGCAGCGCCACCGCGCCCAGATAGTTCTTGTACATAAAATTTTCCTTGTGACCAATTGCGGTTCTTGCATGCAATACGTTCCAAAAACCCTATTCCCTCGAATGTTTTTAGAAAAATAGCGGCGCTTTGTCGCAGATTTACACTTTTTCTGAGGGAATGCCCCTGCACTTGCGTATAAGTAATAAGGATTAATTTATTAAATAAAATATAGTATAACGAAGAGATGCGTCATTATTACGCAATGTTATGTTCGGTATATATGGTTTATTAAGTGAATTGTTAAGCGTTCCACATGCGTGGAGAATATTCAATTCAGGGGTTATGCCATGAGAAAGACTTTATTTCTATCTTCCGCCATCGCAATAGTATTGCTAAGTGCGATTCCGGCAGAGGCGCAAACCAGTGCCAGCGCAGAAGAGGGGCTCTCTTCTGCCAATCAGGCTTTGCTGGCACGTATTGAAAAACTTGAGGCAGAACTGATTGCTCTGCGGGCCAGTGTTCAGCAATCTGTGCAAACTGCCAGTACCGCCAAAGAGACGGCGCAAAATGCGGTTAAGACAGTAAGCACCGTTCAGAAACTGGCCAAAGCCGGTGCTGCTGGTGCCTATTCGGGCGCACCATCTGATTCCAAATGGCATTTGGCTGGTTATGCGGATGTCGGCTTTGTTGGCGGCGATATGCCCGGGCCGGATAGTTTTGTCACCGGTAAATTCAACCCGGGGTTCCACTTTCAGTACAAAGACCTGCTGATCTTTGAAAGTGAGCTGGAGTTTTCAACAACTAACGACGGCAAAACCACCACAGAATTGGAATATTCACAATTTGATATTCCGATCAATGATTATGTAACTTTGGTAGCCGGTAAGTATCTAAGTCCGATTGGCCAGTTCCAGGAGCGCCTGCATCCAAGCTGGATTAACCGCATTCAAGGCGCGCCCGCCGGCTTTGGTCACGACGGTGTACAACCGACCAGTGACACTGGTGTGCAATTGCGTGGTACGGTTCCGGTGGGCAATACCCGCTTTACCTATGCGGTGGCGCTGGGCAATGGCCCTCAAACCACTTTTGAAGGCGGTGTGAAGCTGGAAGGGGTTGGCAAGGACAATAACAGCAATAAATCCATAGGTGGGCGTGTCGGCTTTTTCGCACTGCCCTATCTAGAGCTGGGTGGCTCCTATCTGACTGGCAAGGTGAGCGGTTATGCACCTCCGGCAGGGCATGAAGAAGCCCCGGTGACCATTGCGGCGGATGTGCCGGTGGGCTCCTCCGCCCTGGATCAGGCGCGCTATACCCTGTGGGGCATGGATGCGGCCTATACCAAAGGGGCGCTGGCCGCCCGTTTTGAATATCTCAATTCCCATCGGGCCGCCTTTTTCAGTCCTACGGCCGATGATCCGACCGGTGTCTTTCTGCCACGATTGGGGATGAAGGCCTGGTACGGGCAGGTCTCATATCGAATGTCCAATGTGGGCCGTTCTGACTTCATTCACAATCTGGAACCGGTGGTGCGTTATGGCCAGTTTCGGATTACCGGCCATGACGTGCTCAGGGAAGAAAACGCGCAAGACCGCTTTAATGTCGGGCTGAACTATTGGCTGGCCCCCACCATCGTTACCAAGGCCGGGCTGGAATGGCGCGATTTCAAGGTCGCCGGCGTGCCCAGCGAAACCCTCTATCAATTCCAGATTGCCTACGGCTTCTGATCGGCGTGAAAGGAACAGAACGATGAAAATTATGAAAAACAATGGCATATGGATGGGAAGCACATTGGCCGTGGCCATGCTGGTTTTTGCGCCGCTGGCCATTGCCGGGCCGGACAGCGCCAATGCCAAAGCCAAAAAACCTGATCCCATGCAGGTGGTTCGTGGTGCCAAGGCGTGGAAAAACAATTGCGGTCGTTGCCACAATCTGCGTTCGCCCAAAGAGCTGACCGATGAAGAATGGGATGTTTCGGTCACCCACATGCGTGTGCGGGCAAACCTGTTGCCTTTAGAGGCAGAAGATATCAAAGCCTTTCTCAAAGCCAGTAATTAAAACCGGAGAAAACTGATGAAAAAACAATTCCTTATTGCGTTGACGGTAAGTGCCACATTATTGCTACCCGGGATCGTTCAGGCCCATGGGGATGGGGACGCCGCCAAAGGCAAGGCGGTTTACGAGGGCACCTGTGTCTTCTGTCATGGTGCCAAGGGCAAAGGCGAAATCCCCGGCACACCTGATTTTACCCAGGCTGACGGCGTGTTGGCGAAGGGGGATGAGGTTCTGATCCGCCATATCACCGATGGCTTTGAAAGCGCCGGTTCGGCCATGCCCATGCCGGCCAAAGGCGGCAATCCAGATCTGTCGGACGAAGACATTGAAAATGTACTGGCCTATCTGCATCAGGCCTTTGGCTCATAGCCCGGTACAGGGAAGGTGTTTTCATGAACATGAAGGCCGAACCACAGCCCCGGCGGCGGGACTTTATCTATATTGCCACCGGCACGGTGGCCGCTGCGGGGGTTGGTCTGGTTGGTTGGCCATTGATCGACAGTTTTAATCCTTCGGCCGATGTTTTGGCCATGAGCAAGGTCGAGATTGATTTAAGCGATATGCAGGTCGGTCAGCGCATAACTGTTAAGTGGAACAGCAAGCCGATCTTTATCTGTCGCCGCACCCCAAAAGAAATTGCCGAGGCCGAGGCCGATGATCATGCGGATCTGATTGATCCGGCAACGGATGATGAACGGGTACAACACAAGGACTGGCTGATCGTTATTGGCATCTGCACCCATTTGGGTTGTGTGCCGATTGGCCAGCGTATTCCGCAAAACCGGGGGCCGTGGCATGGGTGGTTCTGTCCCTGTCATGGATCCATGTACGACACCGCAGGCCGGGTGCGCCGGGGACCGGCCCCGCGCAATCTGGATCTGCCCCCCTATACCTTTGGGGAAAATGAGACCGTGCGGATTGGTTGACAGTGATGAAAAAAAAGGAAGCGAGAATGGTTTATAATGAAATTACCGCCACCGTGGATGTGCTGGCCATGAAACGGGTGCGTCTCAACCTGCAACAAATTGGTGTACCCGGCGTTAGCGTGTTTCAGGTGCGCGGCTATGGCGAGCGCAAAAACTTTTTTCGGCGTGGCTGGATGCAACAATATAATTGTGTGCGGGTCTTTGCTCCCGAAGATCAGACGGACCGCATTGTGAATGCCATCATGGATGCAGCTCATGCGGGTATAGAGGGCGATGGGATTATTGCGGTGAACCCGCTTTCGCGCTTTTACAGTATTCGCGATAAGAAACGTATCGATCAGTAGAGGCAATTGTCACGATTGGATGATTTTTTGAAAAATGGGGTATAAGGCGGGAACTATCGGATTCGTTGTGTGTTGATCTGTAATTCCCATGAAAATAAATTTGCTGCTGACGGCTTTTGTCCCCCTTTTTGTTTTTGCTGTGTGTGCTGCGGCGGCTGCCACGGAAGATGAAGTGATCATTACCGCTAGCCGCCGGGCAGAGCCGGCTAAAGACTATGCCGGCAGTGTTGCTGTTCTTGACCGGGTGCGGCTGCAACAGGTGTCGCCGGTGCACCCCGCCGAGCTATTAAATGAAGTGGCCGGGGTTAATATTCATCGCGGCAGCGGCCAGGAACATTTAACCGCCATTCGTTCGCCGGTGCTTACCGGCGGGGCGGGGGCCGGATCCTTTTTATATCTCGAAGACGGAGTGCCGCTAAGGGCGGCCGGATTTTCAAATGTAAACGGCCTTTTTGAAGGTGCGCTGGAACTGGCTGGCCGGGTGGAAATTACCAAAGGGCCGGGCAGCGTGCTTTATGGATCCAATGCGGTGCATGGATTGATCAATATTCTCTCAGCGGCCCCCGCGAAAACCACCTCACCCTCGTTTGATTTTTTAGGCAATGAACATGGCTATGCGCGATTGATCGCCGCCACCAATGGGGCGCTGTTTGATGGTCGTTTCCATGCCGCGCTTAGTCTGGCGCACGAGCCGGGGTTTCGGAATAATTCCGGCTTTGATCAGCAGAAACTGCAAATTCGCTATGATGGTATGGCCGGTCCGTGGGCGCTAAAAACCCTGGCGACGTTTCAGAACCTCAATCAGGAAACCGCCGGGTTTATTAAAGGCCATGACGCCTATAAAGACCGGGCATTGTCGGCCTCTAACCCCAACCCTGAGGCCTATCGCGATGGCAAAACTGCCCGGTTTTCCATGCAAATGCGAAGGCCGCTGGGGGCGAATTCACACCTGACCCTGATCCCCTATACGCGCTGGGTGGATTTATCCTTTTTGCGCCATTTTGTGCCGGGCAAGGCTCGCGAAGACAGTGGCCATAAAAGCGTTGGCCTGATCACCACCTATGAAAGCGTACTGCCCGGCGGATCTTATACCCTTGGCTTTGACAGCGAATACACCAATGGTTTTTTAAAAGAGTTTCAACCCGGTCCCCGGGTGTTCTCGTTTATTCAGGGCAATCATTATGATTATGACGTTGGTGCGCTGGTGCTCTCGCCCTATCTGCAAACCCGCTTTGATCTGGGCGCGGGCACCAAATTAAACCTTGGGGTTCGTGCCGATTACACCCGTTATGACTATCACAATAATATCGATAATGGCCGCTTTGGCCGATTTTTGCGCATTGCCGATCGCCAGGATGACTACCTGACCTTCGCCCCCAAAATCGGGCTTACCCATGACCTTGGTGATACGCTCACCCTTTATGGCCGCTATGCCCGGGGCAATCGGGCGCCACAGGTTACCGATGCCTACAGTCTGCAGATCAACCAGCAACCCGGCGAGATAAAACCCGAAACCCTGGATTCGGTGGAGCTGGGTCTAAAGGGGCATCTTACCAAGATCCGTTTTGAGGCGGCGCTTTTTGCCATGCGCAAAAACAACTTCTTTTTCAGAAACGCCAACGGTTTTAATGTCAGCAATGGGAAAACCCACCATAAGGGCGCAGAGCTGAGCTTTGATGCCCCATTGGGCCGCTTTATGGCGCTTTCGGGTGCCGTTACCCTGGCCCGACACACCTATGCCTTTAGCGATATTGTCCGCTCATCATCCAGCTCAATCCATCGGGGGGATCTGGTGGACAGTGCCCCAAAAACCCTGGGCTATTTGCAAATGGCTGTGTTCCCAACCGGCAAAACCAGTGTGTCCCTAAAGGTCCAGCACGTCGGGAAATATTTTACCGATCCGGGCAATACCACCCAATATGGCGGGCATGATGTGTTTACCCTGCGCGGCGGCGTGGATGTATCCAAATCAGTTCATGTGTATGGCCGCATCGATAATCTCTTTGATATTCGCTATGCGGATCGTGCGGATTTTGCCTTTGGCTCAGAGCGATATTTTCCCGGCCGCCCCCGCACTTTATTTATTGGGATCCGGGTCCACCCCTAACGAAACCACCCTCCGATATTGTGTTATTCGCGCGCGGCGGCCAGCGCCTTTGCGGTGCTGGTCATATGCTTAATAAAGGCGGTCACCGCCGGGCTTTTGGCTTTGTGAGCCAGGGTATGGATGCCATCATTGGTAAGAAAATTGCCGGGCAATGGTTTCATAATCAGGCTTCCATCCTTGCATACCCGTCTGGCCAGCGAACGTGGAATGGCGGTTAATACCGTGCTGCCGCGAACAATCTCAAGACAGGCCGATATCACCTCAACCCGATAATGGGCATAGCCGGTTGGAAAGGCGCTTTGGCGTAATTCTTTTGGTAATTGGCGAAACAGCCCCGGTGAAGCGGTTGGCGAGGCCCAGGCATACTGCCCCAGCTTTTCCAGGGTTGGCCTTTTGCCCGATAAGGGATGATCTTTGTCATGGATCAGCATGATCGGTTCCGGCGGCAAGGCATCTACGGCGATCTGGTCCGAAAACGGGCCATGCTGATATTTGCTGATATCACAGACCACCAGATCCAGTGTGCGGTTCATCAGGCGTTCCAGCAAGGCATTGGAGCTGCCGGTTTGTAAGGTAACGTGAATGCTGGGGAAATGCGTGGCAAAATCCCGCAAGGCCGTGGTGACCAATGGTTCCAACGGGTAGGGGCCGGACCCCAGTGTTAAGTTGCCGGTATCCAGATCATTGATCGAGGCAGCCTGTTGTTCAAACAGGCCCAGCGAGCTGATCACATCCTTGGCATAGCGGATCAGAATGTCCCCGGTTTTGGTGGGGATCACGGAATGGGTGGTGCGGTCAAGAAGCGCGGCCCCGATTTCCTTTTCCAGGGCTTTAATGCTTTTGGTTAGCGCCGATTGGGTGACCGATATTTCCTTGGCGGCGCGCACAAAACTGCGCAAACGGTATACCGCTTCGAAATGCCTGAGGTGCCGAATATCCAGATTCATAATCAATCTCATTATGAAAATTATTCAATACCATATTACCTTTATTGTTGTGTATAAATATGGGGGGAATGCCAAGGCAAATCTTTTCATTCCCATCCGGAAAGACGTGTAAATGAAAACTTCCTCGCTCAATTTTCGTGACCGCCAAGCGCTCTTTCAGGGCGTAGATGGCGGACACTATGATGTGTTGGTGATTGGCGGCGGCATTACCGGGGCAGGCATTGCCCGTGATGCGGCCTTGCGAGGGCTAAGGGTGGCGCTGGTCGAGGCCCGGGATTTTGCCTCCGGTACGTCCGGGCGTTCCTCAAAGATGATCCATGGGGGTTTGCGTTATCTTGCCCAGGGTCATGTGGCGCTTGTGCGCGAGGCAGCGCGTGAGCGGACGATTTTGCGTGCCATTGCGCCCCATCTAGTACAGCCCATGCCCTTCGTTTTGCCGGCAAAAAATGCGATGGCGAAGGCAAAGCTGAAAACCGGGCTGTGGACGTTTGAAAAACTGGCGGAGATTGCCCCCGCAGATCGCCACCAAGTCTGGTCAATAGAAGACATCCACAACCATGAACCCCTGATGCGTACCGAGCATGTGTGCGGCGCGCTCGCCTATACGGAATATCTGACCGATGATGCGCGCTTAACCCTGGTCAATATCCGCAGCGCGCAGGAGGCGGGTGCCACGATCCTGAGCTATGCGCCGGTAAAAACCATCCTTTTGGAAGGCGGCAAGGCCGTTGGGGTAAAGGTGGCCGGTGCGCTGCCCGGCGAAACCTATACCGCCTCAATTCATGCCAAATTTATTGTCAATGCGGCGGGGCCGTGGGTGGATGCGATCCGCGCGCTGGAGGATGAAAAGGCCGAAAAACGTTTGCTGTTGACCAAGGGTATTCATCTGGTTCTGCCGCGGGAAAAGCTGCCCATATCTCATACGGTGATTATGCAGACCGAAGACAAACGCAGCGTTTTTGCGGTGCCAAAAGGCGATTTTGTTTATGTGGGCACCACCGATACCTTTTACCAGCAATCCGATTATTGGCCACAGATCACCCGCACAGACGTGGATTATTTATTTGCGGCACTGGCCAACAGGTTTGCCATCAAAGATTTAACGCCTGCTGATATTGTTTCGCTCTGGGCCGGTATCCGCCCCTTGCTGGCCGAGGAGGGCAAAAGCCCGTCCGAAATATCCCGCAAAGACGAAGTGTGGACCAGCGCCAGTGGGATATTATCCATCGCCGGGGGCAAATTGACGGCCTATCGTAAAATGGCCGAACGCGTGGTTTCCACCATAGAGAGCAAGTTGGGCAGGGAGCCTTCGCCCTGTGTTACCGCTATCGCACGATTGCCCGGCGGTGATGTTGATATGAATGCCTTGCGCAATGCGCCCGAACTTCAAAAACTGGAAACCGCCGTTGCCAATTTGTTGGTGAATAAATATGGCAGCGAAGCCATCAATATTGCAAAAGATGGCGGCGATGTGTGCGCCGAAATGCATCAGGCCCTGCACGTCGAGGGGGCGCTGACATTAGAGGATTATTGGATGCGGCGATCCTCGCGTGCCTTGTTCAGCCGGGATGCGGGGCTGTCCATACTGGCCGAGGCCGCCGCCATTATGGCCGATTATTATCAATGGTCCCCGGCCCGCCGGGATCAGGAAATCGAGACCTGTAAAACCATTCACCACCAAAACATGACCGCCATAGGCGAGGGATAAAGAAGACCGATCATGAGCGATATTATCACCAGACTGGGCGAGGCCATTGGCCCCCAAAACGTCATCACCGATGCAACCACGCTGGATAAACAGCGCCACGATTACTGGGTGGTCAGCCATTTGCGCGATTACCTTTCCCAGCAAAGCGAGCACGCGCTGTGCATTGTTCGCCCCCGGGAAACCGCCCATGTGCAGGCCATTTTGAAACTGGCCAATGAAACCCGCACGCCGGTTATGCCCTATGGTCTGGGCAGCGGGGTTTGTGGCGGGGTGCTGGCCAATGCCCGGGCCATCTTGCTGGATATGGGGGCCATGAACCGGGTTGTTGATATTGACGAGACCAATTTATTGGCAACGTTTGAGGCAGGCAAAAACGGGCTGGAGGCCGAAGAGGCGGTGGCGGCCATGGGGCTGACCATTGGGCACTGGCCACAATCCATTGGCGTATCCAGTGTTGGCGGCTGGGTAGCCACACGCGCTTCGGGCCAGTTTTCAACCGCCTATGGTAATATAGAAAATATCATTTACGCGGTTGAGGCGGTGTTGCCCAATGGGGATGTGGTCAATATTGGCATTTCGCCCCGGGCGGCCAGCGGTCCGGACCTGCGCCATATTTTTTTGGGTAGCGAGGGCACCATGGGGGTGATCACCAAGGTAACCTTTTCCTTGCGCCGTCAGGCCCCGAAACAGGCTTATTCGGCGTTTTATACCCGCACCATGGCCGGGGGGATCGAGGCCCAGCGACAGATGATACAGGCGGGCTATACGCCGCCGGTCATGCGCCAGTATGACAATGCCGAAGTGCGCAGAAACTTTGCCGAAACCGTTCGGGATGAAGATGGCCTGTTGATTATGGTCCACGAAGGGCCAACCGCCATGGTCGCGACCGAGAAGGCCGCCATCGCAGAGATTGCCAAAAAAGCGGGGCTGGATGAGGCCCCCGAAGCGGCGGTGACCAAATGGCTGTCCAATCGTAATCATGTACCCAGCTGGGAATCTTTGTTCGAACAAAATGTGGTGGCCGAAACCATCGAGGTCGCCGCCTCCTGGACAAAGATCGTGGATGTATATGATCAGGTGGTGGCCTCCTTGAACGAGGTGCCCGGCATTGTGAATGCCAGTGCGCACAGCTCTCATGTCTATCGTTCAGGGATCAATTTATACTTCACCTTTGCCGTTTATCTGGAAGATAAAGAGGCGCTGGAGGCGGCTTATTTTGACTGTGCCGATCGGGTGCTCAAAGCCACCGCTGCCAATGGCGGCACAATTTCCCATCACCATGGTATCGGGCGCGCGCGCCGCGATTATCTGGTGAACGATCTTGGCGAGGGGGGCGTTGCCCTGTTGCAAATGATCAAGCGGGCCATTGATCCCCATCACATTATGAATGCGGAGGTGCTGATACCTGATATGAATACAGAGCAAGCTAGTTCCCAATGACTGATATTTTACTGGTCCTGGATGTGGGCACCACTTCATTGCGGGCCATTGCCTTTTCCCACGAGGGTGAGGTGATGGGACACGGGCATTCGCGCACCACCAGTTTTCACCCGGAACCGGGCCGGGTTAAACAGGATGCCGAAACCATATGGCAGGAAATGCAGGAGG
>WFTT01000063.1 GCA_015485335.1 Robiginitomaculum sp. | reverse complement strand
ATCCTGGGTGGCTTTGGTGGTTTGCTCGGCCAGACCTTTAACCTCGGAGGCCACCACAGAAAAGCCGCGCCCGGCATCGCCAGCACGGGCTGCTTCGATGGTGGCGTTCAGCGCCAGAAGGTTGGTCTGTTCGGCAATGTCCTGAATGATCTGGACAATGCTGTCGATACGTCCTGCCGCATCGCCCAGACTTTTGACCACGGCATTGGATTGGCGGGCGGCGTTGGCGGCGCTGTGGGCATATTCGGCAGAGGTGCCAATTTGTTCGGTAACCTCTTCGATCGAGCTTCTCAGCTCTTCGGTGGCGGCGGCCACCATTTCAATATTATCGGCGGATTCACGGGAGGACTGCGCCGCCCCATTGGCCTCTTTGCCCGAAGAACGCGCCGTATCGGCCAGGTCATGGGCGCTGGCCTGCATCTGGCCCGCGGAAGAGGCCACCGTATCGACCATTTCGGTGACCGATGCCTCAAAATCATCGGCCAGCTGGTTCATCGTACCCAGCTTTTCGGCACGGGCTCGCTCCTCGGCTTGCAATTGTTCTTTGCGCAGGCGGTCGGCCTCGATCATATTGGACCGAAACACAGCCACGGCCCCGGCCATATTGCCAATTTCATCCTTCTGCCCCTCGGCAGGCAAGGCAATGGTGGCATCCCCATCGGCCAGTTTCAGCATGGCATCGGTCATACGCCGGATCGGCGTCACCACCAGACTGAACAGCCCTGCCCCGGCTATGGCCAGCGCCGCCAGCACGCCCAGCATGGCCGGAACAGAAAGCGCCAGCGCGGTGTGTGATGCCCTCAGCGCGGACTGGCGGGCGGCCTCGGCCTGTGCCTCCAGATCCGTAGTCAGGGTACCCAGCACCTGGTCGACTTCGCCGACCTTTTCGCGAACCTGGGCCATATAGGCATTGCCCGCATTGCGTTCATCCATGATGAACTCGTCCAGCGCCGACAAGGACAGCTCTTCGATATCGTTGGCATTGGTGCGCACCATTTCTGCCAGTTTTGGATCGTGGGCCTGCAAGGCCGCCAGCTCTGTAAACAGGCGCGTCTTGGCGGCGGCGGCAGCATCGACCGAGCTATCCTTCAAACTGTTGGCCAGTTCTGCGTTCCAGTATTTCATATCGCCAAAGGCCTTGGACGCATTACGGGCGCGACGCAGTAAATCCAGGGTTTGGCCCTGTTCAATGACCGCCTGTTTGATAGCTGCATTTTTGGACCGCAAGGTCAGCCCAAACCCGGTCGAGAAGAGGGCAATAAAGACCAGCAAGACAGACACCTTGGCCAGAACTGGCAGATTGGATATAGAAGTTGGTATGCGCATCTGGTTGAAGGTTTCCCCGCATTATGCCTTTTGAATGAATTAGTCAGATGTAAATTCAAAAAGAATTCTTGCACCCTCTATGGTCGCCGCTTCGCTGACCAGCATCACCCCAAAGGCACCGGGCTTTTTGCTTACCTGGCGGGCCAGAATGCGCACCGAGCCAATGCCCCGTGGTGGCGTTTCGCCTCTGATCTGCTTCAGCTTCAGCCAGTGTCCTTCAATTTCGGCGCTGGACATGGCCAGCACGGATTTTTCAAACGCCATCTGCTCGACCGAGCCAGCCTCGCGACCAAAGGGAATGGATTCCACCCCACCCGGCCAGGCGGTCTGTTCTTTGAGATACAGCCGCTTGATCTGGGTCCGTTTGGTCTGGTCATCACCGGTAAAGCTGTTTTCGGCGTTAACGACCACCGCAAAGGTTTGCGCCTGTGCCGCGGTGGCCATGCCCCCGACCACCAGGCAAACCAGCCCGGCAAGGGCGAGCGATATAAAAGAATTGCGCATGATCTCGCCCCTAGAAGTTGAAGGTTGTGGAGAGTTGGAAGACGTGGGTGTCTGCCGACGGAATGCCGGCATCACGGGTGGCCTTGCGCCAGCGGTAAATGCCACGCAAATGGGCATTAAAAATGGGGCGGAAGGTCAGACCCAGTGCATTTTCAATGCTTTCACCACCAGGTGCGCCGGTATCCAGATAGTCAAACCGGTAAAAGGCGGTCCATTTATCGTTCAGCTTGTAGGCTGGCATGGTGTAAAATGCCAATTTGCCGGGGGCGCGTTCTTCGTCGGTGACAAAGATCTCATTTTTCCAGATCCAGTGTCCTTTTTGGTAAAGAACATCTGCACCCAGAACCGAAAAACTGGCCGGGCGGCTACTGGAACGGTCCCCATAGGTACCGTTAAGTCCAAAGGTCAGCCCGGCATCTTCAAAGGAATAGGCCAGACGGCCACCAATATTGAGATTGCTGGAATTGCCGGCCCAGGCCGCCGCATAGGCGTTATAGCTGAACTTGTTATTGCCCACATATTTGGAGCCATGCACATTCACGCCATCAGAGAAATTGGCAAAAATGGTCTGCCCCGGGAAAGGACGCAGGAATTGCGGCTGTTCCGGGTCCAGTAAATTGGCCGGAAAGTGTTCAATATTAATAATGCCGTGCGGGGTGATAAAGCGCCCGAACTGCACATTGAACATATCGTTTTTGGAATATTGCGCCCAGGCGATCACCGTATCGGTCACCACTGGCGAATTGTTATTGGCAAAAAAGGGCGAGCGCCGGCCATTTGGATCGCTAAACTGCAGGGGGGCATTGCGCACAAAGGCCTGGGCCGCAAACAGATCCCAGCGTTTGCCGAGCTTGGCCTTGAGCAACAGCTCGAACACCTCGCGGTTAAAGGCCGCCTCGGTTTTGTCCTCGCCAATGGCCAGGGTTGTGGCGATGTCCACAAATCCGCCAATGTCCAATTTGGTGGCATCAAAGGCATTGGCAACGGCGCGACTGCCGACACGGCTGTCTATGGTATCAACCGTGTCTTCCAGTTCCTCAACGCGTTCGTCCAGCTCGGCCACCATATCAACATTAGATGTCGCGGCGGCGCTTTGCGTTTTTTGCGCTGTGATCTCCTGCTGTAGGCTTGCAACGGTCTGGCTCAGCGCCTGAATGGCAACCATGGCCTCGGCCAGCTTTTCCTGCATCTGCTGCATTTTCGCATCCGATGCCGCGTCGGCAATCGCCAGCGATGGTGCCGCCAGAATCAGCGCAAGAGCCGCCGTCCCATATCGCCAATGGCGTCCATTAGACCGGCAGGTTTTGGTGTAATGTGTTGGTGTATGTCCTGACGAATTCATACATTTGCCCCTTTCCAAAGATCTGGGACAAGGTGAATGAGGCAGGTAAATGGTACGTTAAAGCATATAAATACATAGTATATAGTTATAAATGTTTAGACAATTTTGGATTTTGTCCATCCGCTTTAATGAAGTGTG
>WFTT01000062.1 GCA_015485335.1 Robiginitomaculum sp. | reverse complement strand
CTGAGGGCACGGAAATGGTAATGCCTGGGGATAATGTGAACGTGAATGTCGAGCTGATCCAGCCGATTGCCATGGAAGAGAAACTTCGTTTTGCCATCCGCGAAGGCGGCCGTACCGTCGGCGCCGGCGTGGTCAGCAAAATTATCGAATAGGCCATTCCACAGGTCATTGCGGCGGCATAGGGGTGTAGCTCAGTTGGTAGAGCATCGGTCTCCAAAACCGAGGGTCGGGGGTTCGAGTCCCTCCGCCCCTGCCAGCCGCAACCATTGATTTGGGCGTAAAATTGGGCGTTCTTCGCCCAGGTAAGGAACACAACATGGCGCAAGCCAACACTAAAAAACGGACCAATCCCATCGCTTTTGTGCGTGAAGTACGCCAAGAGGGGCGCAAGGTTACGTGGACAACCTGGAAAGAAACGCTGGTCACCTCCATCATGGTGTTCATCATGGTGGCGATGGCCGCGGCGTTTTTCTTTCTGGTGGACCTGACCATCAGCAGTGCAGTCAAATTTATTCTGGCACTGGGGGCGTAAATTATGGCCGATGCAAAATGGTATATCGTCAACGCCTATTCCAACTTCGAAAAGAAGGTGGCCGAGGCGATCAAAAGCGAAGCCAAGAACAAGGAACTGGAAGATCTGTTTGAAGAAATTCTGGTGCCGACCGAGGAAATTGTCGAGGTGCGTCGTGGCCGCAAGGTTACGTCCGAGCGTAAATTCTTCCCCGGTTATGTGTTGGTCAAGATGGTGATGACGGATGATGCCTATCATCTGGTCAAGAATACACCAAAAGTCACCGGGTTTCTGGGGCAGGGCAATACGCCGCTTCCCGTATCGGATGCCGAAGTGGCGCGCATTGTTGGCCAGGTTGAAGAAGGGGTCGAACGTCCGCGTCCGACCATCATTTTCGATGTTGGCGAGAAAGTGAAAGTGCTCGATGGGCCCTTTCAATCCTTTGAAGGCCTGGTTGAAGAGGTCGACGAAGAACAGGCCCGGCTTAAGGTTGCGGTGTCTATTTTTGGACGCTCCACCCCGGTCGAGCTGGAATACGAACAGGTGGAAAAGCTCTAGGGCTTTTTCATTCATCTGTGTGGGAGGCGTGCCAGCAAGACCATAGGTCCGCCGCACCACGCAAACTTATCGCCCTGCCAGGGCAATGGAGTGAAACATGGCGAAGAAAATTGACGGCTATATCAAGCTGCAAGTCCCCGCTGGTGCGGCCAATCCGGCCCCGCCAATCGGCCCGGCTCTGGGTCAGCGCGGCGTAAATATCATGGAATTCTGCAAGGCCTTTAACGCCAAAACGCAGGAAATGGAAAAGAACATGCCGATCCCGACCGTAATCACGGTCTATGCGGACAAGTCCTTTACCTTCATCACCAAAACCCCGCCGGCCAGCTATTACCTGAAAAAGGCAGCCAAGCTGTCTAAGGGTGGCACCGAGCCTGGCCGCACAGTTGCCGGCAGCGTGACCATGGCGCAATGCCGCGAAATCGCCGAAGCCAAAATGGCGGATTTGAATGCCGTTGATTTGGATGCAGGGCAAAAAATCATTGCCGGTTCTGCACGTTCCATCGGTCTTGAGGTTACGGAGTAGATCATGGCTAAGCATGGAAAAAGAATGCAGTCTGCGGTTGCCAATGTCGATCGCAAGAAAGCCTATAGTGTTGCGGATGCCGTGGCACTGGTAAAGAAAAACGCAACGGCCAAATTTGATGAAACCATCGAAGTGGCCATGAATCTGGGTATTGATCCGCGCCATGCAGACCAGATGGTTCGTGGTGTGGTGCCGCTGCCAAATGGTACAGGCCGTTCGGTACGGGTTGCCGTATTTGCCAAGGATGCCAAAGCCGAAGAAGCCAAAAAGGCTGGTGCGGATGTGGTTGGTGCCGAGGATCTGATGGAACAGATCCAGCGCGGCGAGATCAATTTTGACAAGGTGATCGCCACTCCGGACATGATGCCTCTGGTTGGTCGTCTGGGTAAGATCTTGGGTCCACGCGGTATGATGCCAAACCCCAAGGTCGGTACCGTGACCCCCAATGTGGCCAAGGCCATTGAGGATTCCAAAGGCGGTGCCGTGGAGTTTCGTGCCGAAAAGGCCGGTGTGATCCATGCCGGTGTTGGCAAGGCCAGCTTTGATGAAAAAGCGCTTCTTGAAAATGTTCAGGCATTTTTGAATGCGGTGATCAAGGCCAAGCCATCAGGCGCCAAGGGCACGTTTGTCAAAAAAATCGCCATCAGCTCCACCATGGGGCCGGGCGTTGTGATCGATGTGGCCAGCGCCTCATCGAGTTGAATATGAGAATCCGGGCTTCGGCCCGGCTAGGTGCTCTGCGCGTATAGTATGCAGTTCACCACCCTGTCCGAGACCGTAGGGGCCAGTTTTCTGGCTTAAACCTTCCCTGCGCAGACAGAGTGAGAGAGGTTTTCGCTTTCGCAAGAAGGCGGCCACCGTTCGAGCCCTGGGACAGGCAGTCTTGCGCCATCGGGTGCGCGGCGACTTGCCGTGAAACTGGTGACGCTTAACTGAGTAGCTTTGCTGCTCGAAACGGGAGACCGCAATGGAAAAAGCTCAAAAGAGCGAAATGGTCGGCAAGCTGGAAAGCATGTTCGACGAAGCCGGGGTGGTGGTAGTTACCCACTATTCCGGTCTTACTGTTGCGGAACTGACACAATTGCGTACCCAGCTTCGTGAAGTTGGCGCGCAATTTAAAGTCGTCAAGAATCGTCTGGTCAAGCGCGCTCTGGCGGGCACATCAGGCGAAGCGGCATCCGATATGTTTGCCGGTCCTGTAGGTATTGCCTACTCAGCAGATCCAGTTGCGGCCCCCAAGGCCGCCGTGGATTTTGCCAAGAAGAATGACAAGCTCGTTCTGATTGGTGGCTGGATGGGCGAGCAGGTTCTTGACGATGCAGGTGTGAAGTCTCTGGCGTCGTTGCCGTCGCTGGATCAACTTCGCGGCAAGCTTATTGGCCTTGTTCAAGCCCCCGCAACGAAAGTTGCTGGTGTTGTTCAGGCCCCGGCTGGCCAGCTTGCACGGGTTCTCAAGGCGTATGCCGACAAGGCCGCTTAAGTGTCATTCTGTACAAACTAAACCAACCATTTTTTGCGAATGCAAAAGGAAAGTAAAATGTCTAAACTCGAAAAAATCGCAGACGAACTCTCTGCGTTGACTGTTATGGAAGCCGCTGAACTGGCGACCCTACTTGAAGACAAATGGGGCGTCTCTGCGGCTGCTCCTGTCGCGGTTGCTGCTGCGGCTGGTGGCGGCGATGCCGGTTCTTCTGAAGAGAAGACCGAATTTGACGTCATTATGACCTCCTTTGGTGAAAAGAAAATCAACGTCATCAAAGAAGTTCGTGGCATTACCGGTCTCGGCCTCAAAGAAGCCAAGGAACTCGTCGAAGCAGCCCCCAAAGCTGTTAAAGAAGGCGTTTCCAAGGACGAAGCCGAAGAAATCAAAGGCAAGCTTGAAGCCGCCGGTGCATCCGTCGAAGTCAAGTAAGTCTATTGGCGTACAATCCCGGCGTTCAGAGAGCCTTCTCTGGCGTCGGGATCATGCGTTTCATCCATCCCTTTCTGGGTGAGGCGTAAAGAGGCGTCTGCTGGCCTGGCCGGCACGAGAGGGAAGAATTGAAGAATTAGCGGAGGTCTCTTTGGGCCTCCCGGTGGCATTTTCGCCACGAAAGGAGACACTATGTCATTGTCGTTCACGGGCAGAAAGCGTATTCGCAAATCGTTTGGTCGCATCCCTGAAGCGGTGCAGATGCCAAATCTGATCGAAGTGCAAAAAAGCTCTTACGAACAATTACTCCAGCGCTATGTCCCGGTGGCAGAGCGCAAGGATCAGGGGATCCAGGCAGTATTTAAATCGGTTTTTCCGATCCGCGACTTTTCTGAAAGCGCGCTTCTGGAATACGTTTCCTATGAGTTTGAGCCGCCAAAATTTGACGTGGAAGAGTGCCAACAGCGCGACATTACCTATGCAGCGCCGCTAAAGGTCAAACTGCGTCTGATCGTGTTTGAAACAGACGAGGAAACCAACGCCAAATCGGTCAAGGACATCAAGGAACAAGACGTCTATATGGGCGATATTCCGCTGATGACCGACAAGGGTACCTTTGTGATTAATGGTACCGAGCGCGTAATCGTCAGCCAGATGCACCGTAGCCCGGGCGTGTTTTTCGACCATGACAAGGGCAAAACCCATTCCAGCGGCAAGTTTCTCTTTGCCGCGCGGATCATCCCTTACCGTGGTTCCTGGCTGGATTTTGAATATGACGCCAAGGACATCATCCATGTGCGCATTGACCGTCGCCGCAAACTGCCGGTGACGACGCTGCTCTATGGCCTGGGCATGGATCGTGAAGAAATTCTCTCCACGTTTTATGACCGCTATACGGTCAAGCATTCGAAAAAGGGCTGGAGCGTTCCCTTCGTGGCGGAACGCTGGCAAGGGGTTAAACCTTCGCGCGATCTGGTGGATGCCAAAAATGGTGAAGTGGTTTCACCGGCCGGCAAGAAACTGTCTGCGCGGGCTGCCAAAAAACTGGCCGAAGACGGTTTGAAAAACCTGCTATTGTCTGACGAGGACATGATTGGCCGCTTTGCCGCCGAAGATATCATCAATATGGATACCGGTGAAATCTTTGCCGAAGCCGGGGACGAGCTGAGCGAAGAAGCCGTTGCCGCCATGAGTGAATATGGCATCAAGAAGGTCGATCTTCTGGACATTGATGCCGCCACGGTGGGGCCATACATTCGCAACACCTTGGCCGCGGACAAGAATAACGACCATGACGAAGCGCTGGTTGATATTTACCGGGTCATGCGTCCGGGCGAGCCGCCCACGCCGGAAACCGCTCAAACCCTGTTTGATGGCCTGTTCTTTAATTCCGAACGCTATGATCTGTCCGCCGTTGGCCGGGTGAAGATGAATATGCGTCTGGATCTGGAT
>WFTT01000061.1 GCA_015485335.1 Robiginitomaculum sp. | reverse complement strand
GTTGTGGAATTTCTGATTGAGGCCCCCCGGTTTCCCATGGGTCTTTGAACCGTCTGTGCATATTTTCTGGATTGCTGTACTGAACTTGTTGCCATGATAAGTGATTTTGCTGCGCCAAAACGGTTGACGGCTGCGTGCTGGCACCGTATCTGACGGCCTCTCGCGCACCCTGTGTGTGGGAACATGAAATGAGCGGGTGTAGCTCAGTTGGTTAGAGTGCCGGCCTGTCACGCCGGAGGTCGCGGGTTCGAGTCCCGTCACTCGCGCCATTTCATGACGGACAAAAAAGGGCATGGGCTTGGCGGCTCATGCCCTTTTTGCTTATCGGAACCGTAAAATTTGTCATATATCTGCGTTATTGCTGCAATGCGGCAAAATGCGCGCTAAGCTGTGTTATCATGGGTTTCTCATCGCCAGATGGGCCAAACAAGGGTTTGTCATGACTGGTTTTTCGTTTCCCGACACCAATGCCAATGCCGATCAATGGGCGACATGGTGCCTTACCCAACTGGAAGCCTATGAACGCGAAGTGGCGTTGGATCCCCAGACGAATTCGGTACGCCGTCTTGGCTATGCCTTGTTACAGGCATTACAGGGGGCGCATACTCATGGTGCGGCGCTGGCCGCCACCGCCAAGCATTTTTCCGATCAGGCATTATTTCACCGCGCCGATGATTTTGCCGCCCAGCATCAGGATGGCCCTGTGGATCAGGCCCGGATTGATGCCATGCTGAACCCCTTGGTTGATCAGCCCTTTGCCGATGTGCAGGCAGAATTACAGCGCACCCGCACCGGCATTGTGTTTACCGCGCACCCGACCTTTGCCATGTCGACACCTTTGCGCCGGGCCGTGGCCGCCTATGCCTCTGCGCAGCAGGATAGCGAACGGGACGAGGCCAAAGCGCAAATCCGGGCGCTGGCCCATGCCCCGGACCCGGAGATTACCCTGGCCGATGAGCATAAGGCCGCACAATTGGCCATTACGCGGGCGCAACAGGCGGTGGGGGATGTGACTGCCAAAATGCTGGTCTGGGCGCGCCAGCATTTCCCGGATGACTGGACAGCGATTAATCCCGCCCCGATCAGTTTGGCCAGTTGGGTTGGTTATGATCTGGATGGGCGCACGGACATTCATTGGGGCCAAACCATTAAAATTCGCCTGTTGGAAAAATCCCGGGCGTTGGCCGATTATGCGGATGATCTGGCGGCCATCGATCTGGGGGCGCAAAATACCGCCCGTAATGCGCTGGTCGCCACTTTGCAGGGGGCATCCGGTTTTGCCGCGCACCAGGGGGATCTCTTTGGTGGAGATCTGGACGACCCCATGGTGGTAACCCGGGCCGCCAACACCCTGACCCGTGACGATAAAGACCGCCTGATCAGCCTGAAACCGGTTCTAGGGGACATGGATACCCTGTTGGCCGGAACCGATGATGAGGCGGCGAAGCTGGCGCTGTGTGTCTTGCGCGCCCGTATGCTTAATCTGGGTCTGGGGGTAGCGCGTATCCATTTGCGTATTAATGCGGCGCAATTGATCTCGGCCTTGCGGGCCGATCTGGGCCTGGGGCAGGGGCGCGCCTTTGCCGATCGCACGGCTTTGGATGCGGCCGCGGCCAAGGCCCGCACGGCAGACCAGCAACGCATAAATCTGGCCTCTATCTTTTTGGAACCAATGACTGCCCGGCGGCAATTCATGCTGTGTGCCGAGTTTTTAAAGCATGTGGATGCAGATACGCCGATCCGCTTTTTGATTGCCGAATGCGAGGCCCCGGCCACGGTGATGGGGGCGATTTATCTGGCCCGGCTTTATGGGGTCGATCATCTTCTGGACATTTCGCCTTTGTTTGAAACCCCATTGGCGATGGAGCGCGGCGGCCGGTTAATAGAACGCCTGTTGGAAGAAGAAGAGTTTGTCGAATATATCCGCGCCCGGGGCCGCCTGGCGGTGCAGATCGGCTTTTCCGATTCGGGTCGCTTTATGGGGCAGATTGCCTCTAATTGCGCCATTGAACGCCTGCAAATCCTGCTCGCCCGGGCGCTGGCCGCCAAGAATATTCGCGATGTCGAGGTATTGATTTTCAACACCCACGGTGAATCCATGGGCCGCGGTGCCTATCCGGGCACCTTGGAACAGCGTTTTGACTATCTGATCACCCCCTGGACCCGTTCGCGCTTTGCCCACGAAGGCCTGTACCTGAATGCGGAAACCAGTTTTCAGGGCGGCGACGGATTTTTGCATTTTGAAACGCCTCATCTGGCCGGGGCCACGGTGGGGGCCTTATTGCAATGGGGGTTTGCGTGCCCCCAGGCCGATAAGGGCGACCGGTTTTATGCCGACATCAATTATTCATGGGATTTTTATCGCAGCATAAAATCATGGCAGGAAAACCTGTTTGAAAATGTTGATTACCAGATCTCGGTAGGGGCCTTTGCGGCGCAAATGCTGTTCACCACCGGTTCGCGCAAGGCCCGGCGGCAAAGCGGTGCGGCGATCACCGGGCCAAAGTCCCTGCGGGCCATTCCCCATAACGCCATATTGCAGCAATTGGCGGCGCCGGTGAATGTGTTTGGCGGAGCGGGCCATGCCGCCGGTCTGGAACCGGATCGTTTTATCGAACAGGTCAATGGCTCGGCACGCATGCGCGAAATTCTGGGCATGATCCGCAAATCCCGGGCGCTGACCAGCCTGCCGGCCATGCGCGCTTATGGGGTGTTGTTTGATGCCAGTTTCTGGATCAGCAAGGCCGCCGGCGAAGACGATCCGCAACGGGTTTTTGCCTGTGAACAATTGGCGCAACACCTTGGCGAGCGCCAGACCCCCCGTGCCTTGAGCCGCTTTGCCAATCATATTGCCGCCGACCTGTCCCGGCTGGACAAGGTATTTGAGGGGCTGGATGGCGAAAATTATGCCCATGAGCGCCATGCGGAGCGGCGCACCATTCATGCGCTGCACGCCATTCGTCAGGCCATGATCATGCAGGCATTTATCCTGACGGCCAGCTTGCCATCTTTCTCTCAACGTCATGATTGCACCCGGGCCACCGTGCTGGATCTGGCCTTTGCGTTGCGCTTTGAAGAATTGGCAGATTTGCTTACTGATATTTTCCCGCTGAACGAGACCGGGGCAGCGGCCTTTGCAGGCATTACCGAGCCCAGCGATGATGCCCGGCAAGAGGTACGCGGTTATCCGCATATCCATAAACAGGTGATCCAGCCTTTGCGCTTTATCCACCAGAGCATTCGCGAGATCGGCATTGGCCTGTCGCACCATTACGGGGCCTATGGATAAGGTCTTGCTTATGGGCAGCCGAATGGGGACTGGACACATCCATCTTTCGAGGCTTCGCTACGCTAGGCACCTCAAGATGAGGTAGAGTAAATTTTAATGCAGCCTCATACTGAGGTGGCGCGAAGCGCCCTCGAAGTATGGGACCACAAAGCGGCGGTCACATCCCCCACCTGTCATTACCGGGCTGGTCCCGGTAATCCAGTTCGGACGGATCTGGATTGCCCGAATGAATCGGGCAATGATAGCCTCATTGCAGAGTAGCCTATTTCTTCATCTTGGCGGCGGCCTGTTTGCGGATGGTTTCGCGCACTTTTACATCAAAGGCATCCCCCTTGGCGTTGGCGGTGCGTTTTTTGGCTTCGGCCTTCAAATAGGCATCGCGCTTTTTGACCAGGCTTTCCATATCGGTGTTTAGCTTTTTTCGTTTGGCAACCAGGGCGTCGAGCTTCGCCTTTTGCTCATCCTTGGAAAGGCTTTTGAAGGTTTCGGGCAGTTCGTCCTCTTTCAGACTATCCAGCGATACCTTGCCATCGGCATAGTCCTCGACCAGCTCGTGCCCGCCGGTAACGACCTTGTTCTTCTTGCCGGACTTGAAACGATAACTGGCCATATCACCGGCCACCGGGGCAGGGGCGGCCAGCGCCAGGGTGCGCTTGCTGCGCACTTCGGCCTGCGCCGCCTTGGCACCATAGCCCAGCACCGTGTGGTTCATGGCGCGCTGCATCTGTTCGATATCGTCATCATAGGGGCTGTGCACCTGTTGCATGCCGCCATTTTG
>WFTT01000060.1 GCA_015485335.1 Robiginitomaculum sp. | reverse complement strand
TTTGGGCGTAATGGTGTTTACGCCATGAAGGTTGTGGCGATTGAGACGCCAATGGTTGTCAGGACGGCGGCGTACATAGCGACACCGATGATGGATTGAAGCGGGGTATTGCCGAAGCGTACCATAATATATTCTCCTCATGTGCCCTTGTAATTCCGGGGAGGGATCAGGGCGGTTGACCAAAATGACCTCTTGGTGGGCCGTGGCGGGATGTTTTCCCGTCCATGTCGATAATCAATAAACACATATCGAAAAACAATCAAGCATTATTTATCGTAAAACAATGAAATATCGGCAATAAACGATAAGTTTGGTAATGTTGGCGTGGTTAATGGATTGAAAACACGAGGTTTTCAACATTACCGCCAACACGCAAAATAATGCAGTTTTTTTGTGGGTCTCAGGGCCTATAAAGCCGCCAACAGGGTTTGCAGCTCGGCAATCTGGTCTTCGGCACGTTCCAGACCCACGGAAAGGCGCAACAGTGAGTCGCCAATGCCGGCCTTTTGGCGGGCTTCTTCATCCATGGCCCGGTGCGTCATGCTGGCCGGGTGGCAGATCAGGCTTTCGGTACCGCCCAGACTTTCGGTCAGTTGAAACAATTGGGTGCCCGCCACAAACCGGCCTACCCCTTCGCGGTCAGCGGCCAGATCGAAACTGAGGATCGCGCCGGGGCCGCTTTGTTGCGCATTGGCCAGGGCATGGCCCGGATCCTCTGGCAGGCCGGGATAATAAACCCGGGAAACCTGGGGGTGCTGATGCAAAAAGCGCGCAATGTTAAGGGCATTGGCTTCCTGAATGTCCAGACGAGCGTGCAGGGTACGCAGGCCCCGCAAGGTCAGATAGCTGTCAAAGGGCGCACCGGTAACGCCAATGCAATTGGCCCACCAGCGCAGCTTTTCGGCCAAGGCTTCTTCCTTGGCAATGGCAATGCCGCCGACCACATCGCTGTGGCCGTTTAAAAACTTGGTGGTGGAATGCACCACAATATCGGCCCCCAGCGACAAAGGTGTCTGGCGGGCCGGCGATAAGAAGGTGTTGTCGCAAACCACCAGCGCCCCGGCGTTTTTAGCGGCCATGCTCAGCGCCTTGATATCCACCAGCCGCATGAGCGGGTTGCTGGGGGTTTCGATAAAAAACAAGGCCGGTTTGGCCGCAAGCGCCGCCGCCACCGCGTCCGGGTCGTTTTGATCGATAAAGCGAACCCGCAGGCGGCCCTGCTCTTGCCTGCTGTTCAGCAAACGATGGGTACCGCCATAGGCATCATGGGGGGCGATCACCAATTGGTCGGCCTTGATCAGGTTCAGCGCAAGATCAATGGCCGCCATGCCAGACGCGGTCACCACACCGCCGGCGCCGCCCTCCAGCATGGCAATGGTTTCGGCCAGGGCATCGCGATTGGGATTGCCGCCACGGCCATAATCATAGGGGCCCATCTGGTCCAACCCATTGAATTTATAGGTGCTGGAAAGATAAAGTGGCGGGATCACCGCACCATAGCCCGGATCCTTGCCGAGCTGGGCGCTGACACAGTGAGTGACCGATTTTGGCGGCTTAGCAGACATGGCATTGCTCGTTTATAAAGGCCGAAAGTAGAGAACCCAGGGCCTTGGTTTCTTTCAAAAAGGCATCATGGCCATAGGGCGAATCCAGGGTCACCAGATCAGACGGTCCACCCAGCCGGGATTGCAGTAATTGCATTTCTGCTGGCGGAGCCAGCTGGTCAGAACGCGAGGCAACCAGCAAGGCCGGGGTTTTGATGTCCTCTGGCTCAACCCGGTGCAGGTCGATGGATTCAGAAAGCGCCAGAAAGCGTTCCGCCGACATGGAGCCGGAAAATTTCGCGCCGCAAGCCATAAGATAATCGCAGACATCAAACCGGGTCGGGTTGCCACCGGTTGGCGTAGCATCAAAGCGTTCGGTAAATTCCTCGGCCGAGCGATAGGTGGTCATGGCCAGTTCCCGCGCCAGCGCCAGGCCATCTTCGGGACGGCCCGCCTCTATGGCCAGGCGCACAATGCGCCGCTGTATGCCACGCCATGCCACACCAAGCGGGAAAGGACGGTGGGTGGCACTGATTACACAGAGCGCCCCCACCCGCGCCGGGGTGTCTTTGGCAAAGGCCAGAGCCACCATGCCGCCATAGCTGGCACCGATAATGGCCGCCGCCGTCTCGATGCCCAAATGGTCAAGCACGGCACGCAACCGATTGGCCTGTGCCTGCGTGGAAAGGGCAGTGGCGGGGCCATCTCCACCCGATTGCGGGGCAAAGTCCAAACCCAATACCTGGGTTTTGCGCAGATCAATCGGGCTGCCCTCGCCTACCATTGCGGGCCACCAGCCAGCGGGCTGGCCAGCTTCATCAGCAATAAAACGGGTCGCGGATATGCCCCCCAGCACAATAATCAATGGCGCATCTTTCTTGCCATAGAGGCGCGCACGAATGTGATCGCCCATTTGGGTATCGCCGCCTTGCAAAGCGGGATGGTCAAGAAAAACGTCTACGTCTTGCGCCATGGCCTTTGTCCTTGTTGGGACTAATTCCACCGGCACCAACAAAAAAGAAGAGAAGGGGTAACCCTTCGCCCCTCATCTGTCGTTCGCCAAAAGCGAGCGAGGAATTAGCACCTTTCCGGCGCCGCAAAGCTGACCGGGGGTTGCTCCAGCGTCACAGGGCCTTTCCCTCAGCTGGTCTTGATGAGTAGGTTTTCTTTGATGGGTATTTGTCAGAACGTCAAGACAAATATCATCGGCCCCGTCCCCCGGCCGGTGGAATGACCACTTTTGGGGAACAGGGCCGTGTAATTAAGATGAGCTTCAGACCCCGCCTAACGGCGGCAAAGCACATCGATCAGGCGTTTCTGACCCGGCTGGTTGGCGGGGCGCCGCGCGCCCAGCAGATACGGTGCCCGATAGCTGCGTGCCTGGTCAAAATAGACCGCGCCATTCAGACCAACATCGCGGCAAAAGGCATTGGCGGCAACAATGCCACACTGGCTGTTGCGATAAAGGCAATTGGCCACCGGTTTGCCACGAACACTGGGTTCGGCAAAAAATACAGTGCGTTGGCCTTCGAACCCGCGGGCGTTATCGCCGCGCCGTCCGCCACCGCCATAACCACCATCGTCTATGGGACGTAGCGACGTGATCACACTGTCCAGCCCTATGGTCGCCAGATTGTTCTCATCACGATCAATGGTGCGGCAAGTTTTGGTAAAGCTGGAACCGTCACACAACTCCCACACGCCGGAAAGGATCCGCACCGACCTGGCCCGATTGGAAAATCCTGATCCCAGCAGGCTGGCAGTTTCTGTATCAATGGTGATGCGGGGGCCGGAAAAGTTATAGCCTTCGAACAACACAATTTGCGGTGGGCGATCATCATAACGACGATCGTCACCGTAACGATAATCGTCTGGACCGGGGCCGGGGCCATAGCCAGGCCCATAACCGCCACCATAGCCATCGTCATAGCCGTTTTCTTTGCGACCATTATTCCATTCAGAGGCGCGGTAAACCGATGAAACCGCTCCGGCCAACCCAATTGAACGCAAGGCCGGAACATTGTGATGAATGGATTCGCATTTACCTTTGCCATTACTATCTTCACACAGCACCCAGGTGCCACCTTTGACTTTGACAGACTGGGCAAAATCATTAACGGCGAAATCCTTGATGCGCGGGACGCTTTTCGCATAGGTGTGGCGTTTGCCCTTCATATTTTCGCGGGCATACAAGGTAATGGTATCAGTGCCCGGCGGCAGACGACGCACGGATTTGATCTTATTACCCCAATTGAATACCCCAAAGGTGTATTTTCCCGGGCCAAAGACTTCGCACGTACCATTGTAACGATTGCCTTCGCAAACTTCCCATTTGCCACCGACCACTTTCATGCTCATGGCATTGGCGGCAAAGCCCAGCTTTTTCAGCTTGGGCGTATCCCGGGTCAGCCGTACCTGGCGACCGCTGTAATTGGGGAAGGAATAAAGTGTGACGCCCGGCGCCCCTTTGGGACCACCGGCGTGTTCAACTTGATCAGCATTGGCAGACATGGCACTGAGGGAAAGCGCCAAGGCGCCACCAAACAATATGGATTTGAGTTTCATTTTAGTCCCCTTTGACTGTGTAGCACCACTATGCCCCGCCCGAGTTGAATGCTGGCTGAATGCGTTTTTACACTCCCGTTAATATCCAATCGCCGCCCCGTCTTTGCGCATTTCTGAGGCCGCCGTATAAACCCCGGTTTCTGGATTGACCCGAATGGCCTGATAGCCGCCAAAGCCTCCATCAGATGGCCCCAGCACATAGCCCATGGCGGTGAGTTGATCGCGCACACCCTGTGGCACGCCGTTTTCCAGATGCAACACGCCCATGCCCTTGCGCGCCGCGCCGGTGGGCTGGGCCGAGCCATCATGACGCCAGCGCGCCGCATCACCGGCGGCCTGAACATTCAGGCCATAATCAATCATGTTGACGATGATCTGGGTGTGCCCCTGGGGCTGCATGGACCCACCCATCAGGCCGAACGACATCCACGGCTTGCCATCCTTGGTGACAAAGGCCGGGATGATCGTGTGAAACGGCCGCTTGCCGGGGGCATAGACATTGGCGTGTCCTTCGGTCAGCGCAAAGAGCTGGCCACGGTTTTGCAACATAAAGCCCAGCCCGTCCGGCACCAGGCCAGAGCCCATGCCGCGATAATTGGACTGGATCAGCGACACCATCATGCCATCCTTGTCGGCCACGGTCAGATAGGTGGTATCGCCGTTTTCTATGGCTTTGGGATCACCCGGGCCGACGTCTGTCATGGCCGTGTCCGGCTTGATCAGTGCGCGGCGTTTATCAGCATAGGCATCGGACAACAGCTCAGCCACCGGGGCGGGGCTGAAATCCGGATCCGCATAGAATTTGGCCCGATCCTCAAAGGCCAATCGTTTGGCCTCGATCTGGTAATGCAGACTTTGGGCGCTCATAAAACCGGCCGCCTTCATGTCAAAGCCTTTTAGAATGTTCAGCATTTGCAGGGCGGCAATGCCCTGGCCATTGGGGGGCAGTTCCCACACATCATAGCCGCGATAATTCACCGATTGCGGTTCTACCCATTCGCTTTTATGACTGGCAAAATCCTCATAACGCAACGGCCCGCCAATGCGTTTCATATAGGCATCAATGGTTTTGGCGATCTTGCCTTTGTAAAACCCGTCACGCCCCTTCTTTGCCAGCAAAGACAAGGTATCGGCCAGATCCGGATTTTTAAAAATTTCGCCCTCTTTCGGGGTATGTCCGCGCACCAGATAGGTGGCACGGGCATTATCAAATTCTTCGATCATGCCCATGGTGGCGGCCTGTTCCAGACGGGCCATATTGTAATTCCAGTAATAGTCGATCACCTCGGTTACCGGAAAACCGTCATTGGCATAGGCAATCGTCGGGGCCAGAATATCGGTCATGGGCATTTTGCCAAACCGGTCATGCATTTCAAACCAGCCATCGGCGGCCCCCGGCACCGATACCGGCAATGCCCCGGCGGGCGGGATCTCGTCTGCACCGTTCAGGCGGGCTTTCAGATCGGCAAGAGACATGCCTTTGGGCGAGCGACCAGAGGCATTCAGGCCGTAAAGTTTTTTGGTTTTGGGATCCCAGATAATGGCAAAGAGATCGCCGCCCAGGCCGTTGGCCACAGGTTCCATAAGACCAAGGGCGGCATTGGCCGCAATGGCCGCATCCACCGCATTGCCACCTTTTTTGAGAATATCAATGGCGATTTGCGAGGCCAAAGGCTGGGCCGTGGCGGCCATGCCATGTTGGGCCACCACGGGGCTGCGGGTTTCAAAATACGCACCACTGACCCGATCCCCGGCAATGGGGTTGGCGGGTGGTTGGGCACTGGCATCCAAATTAAACGACATGACAGCACATAGCGCTGTGGCGGCAACGAGTTTCAACCCCTGGCGCATGGCGCTCCTCCTCCAGTTATGATGAAAGTACTGTGCCGAATGCACCAAAGGAGCGCAAGGAAAAGCTGTTTCTTGGCGTTATGGATTATTGTTCTGTTTTTTCTTTTTCTTCTTTTTGAACAAGCCGATCAGGGCATCCACCGCCTGTTCTTCATCGGTTTTTGCCTTAGCTTCGCCATTGTCAGCATTGGCCGCCCCATCCGGTGCGGTTTCCGGTAGCCCCAACATGGACTTCAGCGCCGATCCGGTGCTGCCGGTCAAATTGCTGTCGATCAGGCGGCCGATTTCCTTTTTGGCGCGTTTTTTAGCCTTTTTCTTGATCAGTTTGGTGTCCAACCCGGCCTTGACGGCATTCCATGGCCCATGAATGCGAAACGGTGCCTTGATCCCCACCAGATCGGCCTGGCCGCCCTGTCCTTCCAAGGAGGCCACAGCGCGCGGGGTCAGGCGAAAATCCACCATTTGATTACCGATATCCAGCGTGCCTTCGCCGGGCACCCGGATCAGCGGGCTGAGCATGAGAAAATCGTCCGTGCGTGCCACGCCATTTGCAATTTGGAAGCTGGCGGTCAGGTCGGTGAAATCCGTGGCCTGGGTTTCATTCAGGCTGGCCGGCACCGTACCGGTGCTCAGAAAGCTTTGCGCCTTGCGCAAAACCGCGGCCAGATTGACCCCAATGATTTTACCATCCTGCAATCGCATATCCCCGGATCCAGACAGGCCGTGCATGATCTCTGCCTGGGATGAACCTGTCGCCAAAAGCGTAAACTTTGCCGCGCCAGTACCGGCCAGACGGCGAAATTTGATGGCATCGGTCAGCAGCGGTTGAAACGCAACCTTGGCAATATTGGCCGCCAGCGAAAAAGACGGCGTCTTGCCACGGGCATTGACCACCATGGTGGCACTGCCACGGCCTTCATAAAGGGTCATTTCGCTCAGGTCCGCCTGCAACCGCCCGTTTTCCAGCTTGGCTTCCAGCGTGCTTTTGCCAATCTTTATGTCCCGCAGGCGCAAGGCATCCAACGCCAGGGTAAAGCGGGCATTGACCGCATTAAGAGCCGCCAGATCAAATGCGTCTGTGCTCCAGGGGGCGATGCCCTGTCCGGTTTCAGCCGCCGGCGGCAAATAGCCGGTTACATCCAGTTCTGGTATGGCCAGCTCACCAGTGATTTTTGGCTTTGCCCCCGCGAACACAACGCCGAACCGTCCCGTACCGGTTATATCATCAAAGGCCAGTTTGGCATTATCAAAGGCAAAGCGCTTGGTAGTGGCCCTGGCGGTACCCGATACGGAAAATGCACCATAAGCATCGGGGTTATCTGCCAGTTCCGTCCCGGCAAAGGCCGCCAGCTTGCGTACCGAAGGCACATTTAGCGATAATTCCCCTTGGGCGGCGATTTTTTCGCTCTGGTCAAAGGCCCCGTCAAAGGCAATGCTGAATAGATCATTTTTCAGATGCAGGGACAGCGGCGTATGCGCCCCGTCCATGAATTGCTGGATACCGCCCAGCATGGCGTCCAAGGCATAGGCCTGGCCATCCAGTACAAGACGGCCTTTGACGCCCATCGGCGCATTCAGGGCCGGCATGTTCAGGTCCAGATTAACATCCGAGACCTGATGTTCATTGCCTTTTACATGGTCGATATAGCGCACATCGGCTTTGATCAGGCGGATATCGCCCAGCGAAGCCTCCAGTGGCAAAGCCCCCGGCTTGCGCTTAAATTTTGTGGCTGGGCCTGGCCGGGCGCCGGATTTCTTCTTGGTACCCATGATCCAGTTGACCGCCCCATTGGAACGCCGTTCCAGCACGATGGCCGGTTCCACCAGCGCAAATTCCTTGATTTCTATGCGGCGAGAGAACAGCGGCACAATGGCGACGCTGGCGCGCATGGCCTTCATGGTGGCGAAATGGGGCGTTGAAAATCCGGGCGGGTTGGCCAGGGTCACATTTTGCGCTCTGGCCTGCAGGCTGGGCCATAAACGCAGGGTGACCGGCCCTTCGATGCGCAATTCCCGCCCCAGCATGGCGCTGGCCTGTTCTTCAATCTTTTGTTTATAAAAGTCCGGCGGCACCAGATAGACAATGGCCGCCATGGCCCCGCCCATAATCAATACCAACAGGGTCAAAAAAAGACTGAGCTTGCGCATATTATTCTCCGGTGTCCTCTTGCCCCTCGCAATCGACTCCCGACCCACCACTTTTATATTTGCTTTTGCCGGTATAGGCTATGGTTAATTATACAGCTGAGGAAAAGGAACTGGTCATGGAAGTGGTAATGTCGCGCCGGGCACTTATTCGCGGTCTGGCCGCCGGGACGGTGGTGCCAATGGCCGCCAGTGGATGCGCCACCAATCCGGAAACCGGACGGTCACAATTTATGCTGGTCTCTCAGGGACAATTGGCCAAACTGTCGGCCAGCGCCTGGTCGGATGTAAAGGCGGAAACCCCGGTTTCCATGGACCGTAGCCTGAATAATCAATTGCGCCGCGTGGGTGGACGCATTGTTGGCGCCGCCAACCGCGCCAATGAAAACTGGGAATATGCGGTTTTTGACACGGATGAAAAAAATGCATTCGTCATGCCCGGTGGCAAGGTGGGTTTTTATCGCGGCATTATGGAATTTAGCGAAAATGATGATCAGGTTGCCGCCATTATGGGCCACGAAACCGGCCATGTGGCCGCGCGCCATGCCGCCGAGCGCTATAGCCAGCAACTGGCCGCCGGTGTCGGCCTGCAAGTGGCCAATGTGGCGCTGTCGCAACGGGACAACCGTTACAAGAAAGAGATTGCTGCCATTCTGGGGGTTGGCGTGCAATTTGGCATTATTTTGCCGTTTTCCCGCCAGCATGAGCTGGAGGCCGACAAGCTGGGCGTCGATTACATGTATCGTGCCGGCTATGATCCGCGTCAGGCCGTGCGACTGTGGGAGCGTATGGGCGCGACCAGCAAAAGCCGCCAGCCGGAAATTTTGTCCACCCACCCGTCCCCGCAAACGCGGGTACGGGCGCTGGATGCCTATATCCGCCAGCGTGGTTACGTCTGATCTTCGATAAAGTCTCGGATTAAAGACCGGGCCAGATCCGGGTTTTCCATCGGCAGAAAATGGCTGCTGCCATCCACATGGCGGATTTGAATATATGCATTCAGAGCACCGAGCCGTGACAGGGTCTTGGCTCGCAAAACAACGCCCGGGCCATCGCCGCCAATCAGCAGGGTCGGGGTTTGCAAGCGGCGCAATGCCCCCCAAATATCATGCCCGTGGGCGGTGTAATTATGGGCTTCCCAGTCCGGGTGACAACTCAGCACAACCTGTTCGCCATCTTGGCGTAACCCATCGGCCAGATAATTTTGCAAAAAACCATCTTGCCAATGGTTGAATGGCCGGCGCCCCGCATATCGCTGAAAGGCGGCCTGGCGGCTGTCAAAGACCCGGCGACGGCTTAAGGCACCGCGCACCAAAGGATGTTTTGCGCGGCTGCGCATTGGAATCAGACCAACGCGCATGCCCCATTGCAACAGGCGCGGCAGGATCGGAGGATCAAAGGCGATCACGCGGCTTACAAGATCGGGACGTTTGGCCGCCGCCAACAGGCTGGACGTACCGCCCATTGAATGACCGATCAGGACCGGCGGGGTGGAAAACCCGGACAGAACCTTGATTAGATCTTCGCGGAAGACATGCCAGTTTCTGCCGCGTTCCTGCGTTGGTAAATCGGTTCGGCCATGACCGCGAAGGTCCAATGACATTACGTCATGGGTGTCGGCCAAAGGTTGTAAAAGCGGCAAATAGGTACGGGCATTAAACCCATTGGCATGGACGAATACGATGGCCGGATCGGCCTCAGGATCACCGCTTACCAGGGCGTGCATGGAACCCTCTGGCAATGACAGGGATCGGCGTTGAAACGGGGCCGGCAGAGAATCAGAACTTTGTTTAAGCATTCGTTTTTTTAGGATGCGTCACCACAATTGGCCAGAGCCGGCAATAGAAGGGTAGTGACCGGATCCCTAAGGGGCATTAAAAGCAGAACATGTCTTGCCCTGATGTGGCGGAAGCATTAGGTTCCGCGCCCGCATGATGATGCATTGTGCCGCCTTAGCTCAGTTGGTTAGAGCGCCGGTTTGTGGAACCGGAGGTCCTTGGTTCGAGACCAAGAGGCGGTACCATTTTCCTGACTAATACTAATTATTTTTAACTTTACGGCCCCTTGCCTTTGCTTATGATGGCCGGGCAAAAAAGTTATAAATAATTTTGGGAAATGGACATCGGCATGCGTTATTTATTTGGTACTCTGGCTATACTCTTTTTGACAGCCTGCCAGAGCCTCACAACACCATCATCCCCCGTTACAACTTCGCAAAACCATCCGGCCGCAGTAAAAACTGCACTGCCTGAAGGGGTTACCTTGCTGGAAACGGGCACCAAAAAGCATGGCGAAATTTCCATCCCCTTTAGCAAATACCGGCTGGATAACGGCCTGACGGTGATTCTGCACGAAGACCATTCCGACCCGTTGGTGCATGTGGATGTCACCTACCATGTTGGCTCTGGCCGCGAAGAGATCGGCAAGTCCGGCTTTGCGCACTTTTTTGAACACATGATGTTTCAGGGTTCGGAAAATGTAGCGGACGAGCAGCATTTCAAAATCATTTCCGAAGCCGGTGGCACCTTAAACGGCACCACCAATACCGACCGCACCAATTATTTTGAAACCATACCCAATAACCAGCTGGAAAAAATTCTCTGGTTGGAGGCTGACCGCATGGGATTTTTGCTAAACGCGGTGACCCAGGAAAAGTTCGAGGTGCAGCGCGAAACTGTTAAAAACGAACGCGGACAGAATTATGATAACCGCCCCTATGGCCTGTTGCGCGAACGGGTGAACGAGGCCCTTTATCCCGAAGGCCATCCCTATTCCTGGCTGACCATTGGCTATATCGAGGATCTGAACCGGGTTGATGTGAACGACCTGAAAAAGTTCTTCCTGCGCTGGTACGGCCCCAATAATGCGACCCTGACCATTGGTGGTGATCTGGACCCCGAACAGACCCTGAAATGGGTGGTTAAATATTATGGCTCCATCCCCAAAGGCCCGGATGTGGCCATGCCGGAAAAGCCACAATTCAAACTGGATGCGGATCGCTATATCTCTATGGAAGACAATGTGGCGCTGTCGCTTCTCTATATGGCGTGGCCCACGGTTTATGCGCGCCATCCCGATGAGGCCCCCTTGGACGTACTGATGTCGATCCTGGGCACCGGCAAAACCTCTTTGCTTTACAAAAATATGGTCAAAAACGGCTTTGCCGTTCAGGCCCAGGCCGGTCATGGTTGTCAGGAACTGGCCTGTACCTTTACCATTCTGGCCCTGCCCAATCCGGCCAGTGGCAAGTCTCTGGCAGATCTGGAAAAGATTGCCCGCGACACCCTGGTCGAGTTCGAAGCCCGCGGTGTCGAGGATGATGACCTGACCCGGGTTAAAGCCGGCATTGTTTCTGGCATGATCTATGGCCTGGAAAGTGTACGCGGCAAGGTTAGCCAGCTGGCGGCCTACGAAACCTTTACCGGTGATCCTGACTATATTGGCAAAGACATTGCCCGCTATGAAAATGTCACCAAAGATGACGTAATGCGGGTTTATGAAAAATATATCAAAGGCAAACCTGCCGTGATTATGAGCGTGGTCCCCAAAGGCAAGGGCGATGCCATTGCCCATGAAGACACCTGGCAGCACCATGAACGGGTCTTGCCCGAATATAAAAAGGTTGATGCCAACAGCCTGAATGTACGGATGGCCAAGGATGATTTTGATCGCAGCGTACAGCCGCCCGCGGGGCCAAACCCGACATTAAAAGTGCCGCCGATCTGGCGCAGCACACTGGATAACGGTGTGGCAGTGATGGGGGCGCTTAATGATGAAGCCCCAACCATGACCATCTCTTTGCGTATCCCGGCCGGTCACAAAATCGACCCAGTGGAAAAGGTTGGTCTGGCCAGTCTGACCGCGGCCATGATGAACGAGGCAACCACCAAATCCACAAATGAAGAGCTGAGCAATCGTTTGCAGAAACTGGGCTCATCGATCAGCTTTTTTGCCGGTGATGACTATTCGGTACTCAGCATTCGTTCGCTAACCGATAATCTGGATGAAACCCTGGCCATTGCGGCGGAAAAACTGTTCGAGCCAAAATTTGACCCGGCCGATTTTACCCGCGTTCAGGCACAAACCATTCAGGGGATTGAGGCCGGCAAGAAAAACGCCGCCGGCACAGCCACCAATGTGTTTCGCAAGATACTCTATGGCAAAGACAATGCCTTTGCCTGGCCTTCCAATGGGGTAACCGCATCGGTAAAGGCCATCACGCTGGACGATGTGAAGGCGTATTACGCCGATCACTATTCCCCCGATGGTAGTTCAATCATTGCGGTGGGGGATCTGCCCAAAGATCAGTTGATGCCCAAACTTGGTATTTTTGCCAAATGGAGTGGTCCGGCGGCCACCACGCCGGTGATCCACCCCATGCCGAAACTGGCAGCGGGCACCTTGTATCTGATCGACAAGCCGGGCGCTGCCCAGTCTGAAATTCGCATTGGCAAACGGGCGCTGACCTATGATGCCACCGGCGAATATTACCGCGCGGGCCTGATGAACTATAACCTAGGCGGGGCCTTTAACAGCCGCATCAACATCAATTTGCGTGAAGACAAGGGGTATACCTATGGTGCGCGTTCCTTCTTTGGCGCGGACAAGGATGCAGGGCGTTATACGGCACAAGCCGGGGTACGGGCCAATGTCACCGACAAGTCCATCATAGAGTTTGAAAAGGAAATCCGTAATTATGCCAAAGACGGCATGACCGAAGAGGAACTGGCCTTTTTGAAAAGTGCACTGGGTCAACGCGATGCCCGGGCCTATGAGACACCAGCGCAAAAGGTACGCTTTTTGGGCCAGATCATGACCTATGACCTGCCCGATGATTTTGTTGACCAGCAAAGTGAAATTCTGGCCAATATCAGCCGCGAAGAGCTGAATGCACTGGCCGCCAAATACCTGAAACTGGATGACATGATTATGGTTGTGGTGGGTGACAAGGCCAAAATCCTGCCCGGATTACAGGCCCTGGGTCATCCTATTGTCGAACTGGATGCCGACGGCAACCCGGTCTGATGATTATGGGCTATGGGGAGGTTGAACCATTTCTCCATAGCCCGCCCCCTTATCTTGTCTTTTTCTCATAGGCCATAATCTGTGCCGTCATCTTGTCGGCCAGGTCATTGGGAATGGGGAAAGTCAGATGATACTGGCTGATCTTCCACCCCGCTTTGGTGCGGGTCAAAACGCCGGTACCACGGCTGGTGCCATAATTTTCACTGTCCAGCACTTCATCGAACCAGGCCATATTGCCCATGGGTGATAAGGCCACATGGCGTTCGCGCGGCGTATAGCGCCACCCCCGGCCCTGGCTGAAAATCGGCATGGCATAGGCCTGAAACGCGGCCTTGGTCCAGCGCTCGGTAACATCGGTTCCCAAAAACACGGCGTCATCCGTATACAGGTCAAAATAAGCCTTGCCATTGGCCTCGGCCGCATAGGTGTGCAGACTGTCCAGCACTGTGTTTATCGTGGCAATTTCGGCCTTTGGCCCCGAACGTGTGGCCTGTAATCCCTGCAGAACCGGCGGGTAAAGCGCATTGGGGATGGGGATGCCCATAACCAGTTGCACGATTTTCCATTGGCCGTCTTCACGCTGCATCACTCCGGTGGGACGCAACAGATAATCGGTATTGTTGAAATGGGATAATTCAGCAAACCAGGCCACATCACCATTTTGCGACAGAGTTAGCGTGCGCTCTTTTTGGTCAAAATCCCAACCGCCATTTTTGCCAAAACTTGCCTGGATATCGGGGGCAAACTCTTCATAAGACCAGCGCTCGCTAGCATCGGTACCATAAAAAACCGCCGCTTTTGAAAATATCGTTATGAAGCGATCAAAATCGGCATTGGCGGCGGCTTGATAAAACTGGTCCAGCACGGCTTCGGCCTCTTTTTTGGCCGCCTGGCGATCCGTTATATTTTGTGACGGCCCCGAACAGGCCGACAGAGTCAGCCCCAAAACCACCAGTAAAACAAAGAGAATACGCATATTCTGCCCCCAAAGCGCTGTACCAGATTTTTGATCCTGCACAGAACTTTGCCCATTGCCATGGTGCCGGCAATGAAAAAAGCAAATCCACACAAAGCTCCCTGATCAGATAGGGTCGTGATCAGGGGTCAGGAATCGTCGTGTTTCTTGTTCTTTTTAGCTTTTTTCTCGGCCTGGGCCTTGGCTCGCTCTGCCATATCCTTGGCGGCCAGTGCGATGGCCTCATCCCGACTGCTTACTGTTTGGATCCATTTGACCGCGCATACATCATCTTCGCTTTGGATATGTTCGATAAAGGGCGGGCAAACGCGCTTATTGGCAAAGGTGGTGATCAGCCGCGAGGAAAAATCAATATCACGACAGGATCGGCGCATGGTGACCAGATACAATTCCGACAAGGTACGCCCGGTAATCAGAACATGATAATCATCCAGAGACTGAAAATCGCGTAGCTGGTAAGTGCGTACGCATTTGCTGTTCGAGCCATCGGCCAGTGCCGGGGCGCTCATGGCCAATAGGCCCAAGACTGCGAGTAAGTGACGCATCGTCCATTCTCCTCTTGCTGCCAGCCCGAACAGACCATATCACCAAAACCATATTTTCGCACTGACCTTTTAGCAGATTGACCATGACCATTTCGCAACCTTCGGCTTTCCGCCCCCGCATTCTGGTCATTGGGTCTGGCCTTATGGGCCTGTGGCCCGCCGCCATATTGGCGCAAAAAGGCTGTGCCGTGACCGTGCTGGAAGCCAATCCCTGCGCCACCGGGGCAAGCTGGGCCGCGGCGGGCATGTTGGCCCCGGCCAGCGAAGCCGGCGAAACCCAGGACGATCCCGGATCGCTTGGCCGCTTTGGAGCCCACAGCCTGAGCCTGTGGCAGGGTTGGGCCGAACGCTTTGCCGGGGGCGGTCATGAGGTATGCTGGCGCCCCTTTGGGGCCCTGCTGAGCGCCTTTGATGAACAAGGTTTGCAACGCCTGGAACGCACACACCGCGCCGCCATGGCGCTGGACCTGCACCCCAAAACGATCAGCATTGAAACTGCCCGTCAGCAGGAACCGGCCTTGTCATCCAGCGCCATCGGCGCGTTGTGCATCGCCGATGAAGCCAGCGTTGATCCGCGACTGGTCCTGCAGGCCCTGCAGGCCCTGTTACAGAGCCATCAGGGACAGATTTTGTATGATCACCGGGTGGTGGACATTGATTTACAAACAGATGGCGTACACCTGCGTTGCGATCATGATCAGCATTTTGAGGCCGACCGGGTCATTCTGGCCGCCGGGTTTCAGGCCGGCGAAATTAACGGCATTGACGCCATGACGGCACGGTTGCACCCGGTTAAGGGACAGATGCTGGAACTCTCTGTGCCCGATAATCCGATACGTGCGGTGATGCGCGATGCCCATGCCTATCTGGTGCCCCGCGGGGACGGTCGCATGATTATCGGGGCCACGTCCGAACCGGGTCTTGAGGATGCCCGGCCCCATGAGGCGGACATTGCGGCGCTGCACGCCAGAGCAGCCAAAGTGGTGCCCGCCCTGGAACAGGCATCGATTACCGATCGCTGGGCCGGGGTACGCCCGCAAAGTGTGGATGGCCTGCCCATCATTGGACCGCTGGAGGCCACAGGCCGCCTTTTTGCCAATGCCGGCCACCATCGCAATGGTGTTTTACAGGCCCCGGCCAGCGCGCACATGCTATGCAGTCTGATACTGGGCGAAGATGCCGGACCCTTTGCGGCGCCCTTTTCCCCCGCACGGTTTGCATCTTGTTAACCACAAATTAGGGCGAAGCGGCGCAGGTTTGCCCAAATCTGTAGAACGTGGACCTGCTCATGACGGCCCCTATTGCTGCCCTTGCCCCGTCTTTGTCCAGCGCACTGAAAAGTGCCGCCGGACGGGCCGGCGTGTCGTTTGACTTTATGGTGCGCACCGCGGCTCGCGAAAGCGGTCTGGACAGCCATGCCAAGGCCAAAACCTCATCTGCGGCGGGGCTTTTTCAGTTTGTGGAACAAACCTGGCTGAATATGGTTTCGCGCCATGGGGCCAATCACGGTCTGGCCAAAGAGGCCAAGGCCGTCGTGGCCGACCCAAATGGCCGTCTGGTGGTCAAGGACAAGGCCGAATACCAGCGCATTTTGGATTTGCGCTTTGACCCCAAGGTCTCGGCGCAAATGGCCGGCGAGCTGACCCGCGAAAATGCACAAGTTTTGAGCCGTCATCTGGGGCGCAAACCACAAGAGCCAGAGCTGTATATTGCCCATTTCATGGGGGCAGGACAGGCCGCCGCCTTGATCAATGCCGCCGATATTACGCCGGGGGCGCGCGCCGCCACCCTCTTTCCCAAAGAGGCCAAGGCCAACCAGCCGATTTTTTTTGAAAAAGATGGCACCGCCCGCACCGTAAGTGCCGTGCTCAGCGCCTTAAAATCGGCCCATGCTCCCCAGGAAACGACCATTGCCAACATCGCCGATACGGCCCGCGCCGCCGCGCCGGCTATTGGCCCGGCCATTCGGCCCTTTATGCCCCCGAGCACGTTTCTGGGTGCTTTTGGCAGTTCGGCTCTGCACCTTACCCCGGCCATCCTGCAAATCCTGTCTGAACTTTCGGCCCCGCAAAGAAGTTCTGATGATCCTCAGGGCCAGTCTTCACATGAAAAAAGAGCCCGTTCCGGCACACGATAAAAGCGGTTTGGCAAGACTTCATTAAGCATAGCAAGCGACACTGTAGGTTGCACCCAATTGTCCAGAGGTCTCCCATGTCCGTTTCTGCCATGCGCTCAAAGCTCACCGAAGATGATGTTCGCCGCCTTGTCAAAGGTCAGAGCGACGAAGAACGCGCCATTGCAGCCCACAAAATCTGTCGGGCCATTGATCAGGGACCATTGTCTCGCCAGGAACGCCAAAGCGCCGAAGCCATTATGGAGATCATGTCCCGGGATGCGGCCGAACTGGTGCGTCGTTCGCTGGCCGTGACTTTGAAAAACTCACCAAATTTGCCGCGCCAACTGGCCAAAAAACTGGCCGCCGATATTGATTCCATTGCCTTTCCCGTCATCACCTCATCACCATCGCTGACCGATGATGACCTGATCGAAGTGGTGCGTTCCGGCGCGGCCCTGCGCCAGGTGGCCGTGGCCAAACGCAAAAGCGTATCCAGCAAAGTTGTAAATGTTCTGGTGACGGAGGGACGCGAAGTGGCGGTGACTACGGCGCTTCGCAATAACAGCGCCCAATTTGATACCGCGGCCTATGACGTGGCGCTGAAACGCTTTGGGGATCGAACCAAGGTGACAGACGCTTTTATCGACCGCGATGCCTTGCCGGTGCATGTGTCTGAAAAACTGGTCTCCCAGATCAGCGACGAAGCCATTGGCCGGTTGATGAAACGTCATGAATTGCCACCACAATTGGCGGTCGAGCTGGCCGAAGGGGCCCGCGAACGCGCCACCATTGATTTGGTTGACCAGGCCGGACGCACCAAGGACATGCGCCGCTTTGTACAGCAATTGCATTTGAATGGCCGTCTCAGCCCGTCCATCATCCTGCGAGGTTTGTGCACGGGACATATTGTATTTGTGGAATGGGCACTGGCTGAACTGGCCGCCATTCCGCACCAGCGCGCCTGGTTGATGATCCATGATGCCGGCACCCTGGGTCTGCGCGCCATATATGAACGCGCCGGCATGCCACAACGTCTCTATGCGGCCTTCCGCGCCGGCATCGATATTTACCATGCCATGGATTATGATGGTGGCAACAAGGATCGCGAGCGTTTCTCCAAACGCATGATGGAACGGGTGCTGACCCAGTTCCAGGCCTTGCCCCGCGAAGAACTGGACTATCTTTTGGACAAGCTGGATGCCAATGACCAGGACGTCGCTCAACAGGCAAATGCGGCCTAAGACGGGAAATCAACCCATTTGATCCGGCACGCCCCCCACAGCCGCGCTTCTCTTGCAGAGCGTGATGCCAAAGACCCTCTGGGGGCCTTTCGTGATGAGTTTATATTGCCCCAAGGGGTGATCTATCTGGATGGCAATTCATTGGGGGCCATGCCCAAGGCCGCCATGGCGCGCAGCCAGGAACTGGTGACACAGGAATGGGGCCAAGATCTGATTACCAGTTGGAACCGCCATGGCTGGTTTGATCTGCCCACCCGCCTTGGCGACAAGCTGGCCCGGCTGATCGGCGCGCAAGAGGGCGAAGTGCTGGTCACCGACAGCACCGGGATCAATCTGTACAAATTGTTGAGCATGGCGCTGGATTTGCGCCCGGGTCGCAAAGTGATCCTGATGGAGGGCAGCAACTTTCCAACCGACAATTACATGGCCCAGGGTTTGGCCCGCCAATTGGGCCGCGGGTACGAGGTGCGCTTTGCCGAGCGTGATGACATGGCCGCGCAGATCACCCCCGAGGTGGCGGTGGTGGCCCTGACCCAGGTGCATTATAAAACCGGCGTGATGTTTGATATGGAGGCGCTCACCCAAATGGCCCACAAGGCCGGGGCGCTGATCTGTTGGGATTTATGCCACAGCGCCGGGGCCTTGCCAGTGGATTTAGGGGCCGCGAATGCGGATTTTGCGGTTGGGTGCAGTTATAAATTCTTGAACGGTGGCCCGGGCGCCCCGGCCTTTCTTTACGTTGCCAAATGTCATCAGGGCAAAGCCATGCAACCCTTGAGCGGCTGGTGGAGCCATGCGGCCCCCTTTGCCTTTGAGCGCGATTACCGCCCGGCCGATGACATTCACCAAATACTCAGCGGCACACAGCCGATCCTGTCGCTGGCGGTCATGGAATGCGGGCTAGATATGATGCTGCGCGCCGACATGAACGCCATCCGGCAAAAATCCATGGCGTTGGGGGATATCTTTATTGGTTTGATGGAGGCGCTTTGCCAGCAGTACGGCTTTACCTTGGCCAGCAGCAAAAATGCCAATGAACGGGGCAGCCAGGTGTCCTTCACCCACGCCCAGGGCTACGCCATTATGCAGGCGTTGATTGATCTGGGCGTGATCGGAGATTTTCGCGCCCCGGATATTTTACGCTTTGGGCTAACGCCGCTCTATACGCGCTATGTCGATATGTGGGATGCGGTGCAGGCCATCAAAACGGTGATGGATCAAAACCTGTGGCAGGATCCGCGCTATGCCCGGCGGGCGCAGGTAACCTGAGCACAAATTTCAGCCCTTTGCCTGCATTTGTGCCTTAATGGCCAAAAACAGCGGGCTTTGCGGGTTGGCCAGCTCCAGAATAATATCAAAATGGTTGAACCCCGCCATGGGAATATTGGTGCAGTCATGCCCGGCCTTTTGCAGGGCATCGGCAAAGTTTTGGGTTTGTGACTTGAACGCATCGGTCTCGACCTCACCCACGCTGAGCACGACCGGACAGGTCGGTTCAGGCAGATGCAATTGCGGGCTGTGGCACGCCGCCTCGTCCGCATCCATGGCCAGCGCATCATTGATATAAGTGCCCACCAGCGGGCGCAGATCATAAACACCGCTGACCAGGGTGGCGCCTTTTATGGGGCAGGTGTCAAAGCCTTCGGCCTGCCAGTTGGTGGCCAGAATTTGTGCCAACAAGTGCGCCCCAGCGGAATGCCCCGACATGGTAATGTTGTCCGGATCGCCGCCATAATCGGCAATATTTTTGGCCACCCACACCGCACAGCGGCGGGCCTCGTCAATGATTTGCGCCATTTTGGCCTCTGGTGCCAGCGTATAGTCCATCACCACCAAAATGCTGTTATGGTTCAGAAAATTACCGGCCGCAAAGGTGCTTTCAGCCTTGGAAAATTCCTGCCAATAACCGCCATGGACAAACACATGTACCGGGAATGGGCCGTCCCCATCGGGTACAAAAATATCCATCACCGTGCGCGGCGCATCTGCATAGGGCACGTCGGCATGGGTGTTGGATTTGTATTTCTCGCTCATGTTTATGCATTGTTCGGCAAAGGCCAACAGCACATCGTCAAGATTTTCAACACAGGAACTGGGCGTGTATTCGCGTTCCTTTGCGGTCATATTGGTTTCAGTCATGGGGCAGTCCCGGCATTATCAACGTCTAAATCCACACGGTAATCTGGTGAAATATCATTGATTATTCCTGTTCATGAGTCGCATAGTTACTCAAGTTTTAGATAGCACAGATGATGGTTAAGGGCTAAAATATTTCCATGTCAGAGAATGAAACTAAAAACCCCGATCCCGTAATTGCTGCCACCAAGCCCTGTCTGACCTCTTTGGTAGAAGGCAAGCGCTATTTCTGGTGCACATGCGGGCGCAGCAAGATGCAACCCTTTTGCGATGGCTCGCATGCGGGTACGAAATTCAGGCCCTTGAAATTTGTGGCCGAAAAAACCGAAGACGTTTTGCTGTGTGCCTGCAAACACACCCGGTCGGCCCCGTTTTGCGATGGGGCGCACAATAATTTGCAAGACACCTATGAAGAGGCCAGCGCCGAAGAGATCGCCGCCATGAGCGATGCCAAACTGGTTAAGCGCAATGCCGACAATGGTGGCAAAGCCATGCTGGATGGCGGCGCCTATGTGCTCACCCCGGATCCGTCGCGGGATGTGCATAAAGGCACGCTGGGCTGGCAAACCCTGATCGGGGCCAAGGACGGGGCCAAACATCTCAGCCTGTTACGCCTGAGCGCCGCATCCGGCACCTCCCCCTGGATACGCTATGAAAACAGTGACACAGTCATGTTTGTGGTCTCGGGCGTGGGCAGCATCGATATTGAAGGAAAGAGCTTTAGCGTTGGGCCGGAAACCGGCGTTTTTGTACAGGCCGGCGAGGCGTTTTGCATTCACGCTGATGAGCCGATCACCATCATGGCCACCATTTGCCCGCAAAGCGAAAAGCCAAGTTGGCCCGATGGCCCAAATGGAAAGTTTAATAGCGCCTTTGGCGAACGCCGTGTCGGGGTGGATCATGACAAGGCCGAGGTCATGGCCGACCGGTTTTTCCAGATTTTGGTGGATGAACAGGTGGGCTCCAAAGAGATCACCCAGTTTATTGGCGAAGTGCCATTATCCCGCGCCGCCTTTCACCGCCATCTGTACGAGGAAGCCATCGTCATTTTATCCGGGGAAGGCATGATGTGGACGGAAAATTGCCGCGCCCCGGTCAAACCCGGCGATATTATTTTCCTCAGCCGCCGTCAGGGACATTCGCTGGAATGCACCGATCCGGGCAGACTGCGTCTGATGGGCGCGTTTTACCCCTCAGGCAGCCCGGCGATTAATTACTAGAACTGGAAACCATAATGGCCGCCAACGCCTCTGCAGACAAACACTGGTCATCGGGGCTGGGCTTTATACTGGCCACCGCCGGGGCTGCGGTGGGACTGGGTAATTTGTGGCGTTTTCCGTTTCTGGCCGGCGAAAATGGCGGCGGCGCTTTTGTGCTGATTTATATCGCCTGTGTGTTTTTGATCGGCATGCCGATCATGCTGGCCGAGCTGGCATTGGGGCGCACCGGCGGCGGCAGCGCCATGCACAGTGTCCGTACCCTGATCACCCAATCAGGAGCCAATCGCGGCTGGCAGTTCATCGGGGTTTTAAGCATTTTCATCCCCTTTATCGGGGTGGCCTATTACAGCGTGGTTGGCGGCTGGGCCGTAGACTATGCCGCCCATGGCATGATCGGCAAAGTTGCCAGCGAAAGCGGCGAACTGGCCGGGGCGCGCTTTGATATCATGCTGGCCAATCCATGGCGTATGCTGGCCGCGCACAGCGTGTTTATGGGCGGTATCATGCTGGTACTGATCCGCGGTGTGCATGGTGGCATTGAGGCCATATCAAAAGTGCTGATGCCAATGCTGTTTTTGTTGCTGGCCGGATTGATGGTTTATGCCCTTAAGGTAGGCGATACTGCGCGTGCCATGGATTTTCTGTTCTCGCCAGACTGGTCCGCGGTTACCGGTAAAACCATCATTCTCGCCGCCGGACAGGCCTTTTTCTCGCTGGCCATCGGGGTTGGCGTGATGATCACCTATGGGGCCTATGTACCCAACACCATCTCTTTGGGGCGCTCGGTTGCCATTGTGGCGCTGGTCGATACGGCGGTGGCGCTGGTGGCGGGCATTGCCATTTTTCCCTTTGTGTTTTCCCAAGGGCTGGATCCGGCCGGTGGCCCGGGCCTGATCTTTGTTACCCTACCCACCGCCTTTGGCCAGATGAGTGGCGGCATGGTGGTGGGGGCCGCCTTCTTTTTACTGCTCTTTTTTGCTGCCTTTACCACCGGGATTGGCACGTTGGAGCCGGTGGTATCCTGGATGGAAGAACGGCGCGGCATGTCGCGTACCCGGGGGACGCTGTTGGCCGGTTTTGGGGCCTGGTTCGTGGGCATTGCGGCGCTGTTATCGTTTAATCTCTGGTCGCACATTCATCCCTTTAATCTGGTACCCGGCTATGATGGCAAAAGCATTTTTGACACCATGGACTTTACCATTGCCAGTGTGCTTCTGCCCTTTAATGGATTGTTGATTGCGCTCTTTACCGGCTGGGCCGTCCCTCGTCTGGTGCGTGGCCATCTTGGCCTGAGCCCACGGATAGAAACCTTGTGGATTTGGGTTTTGCGTCTATTGATCCCCTTTGCCATCATCCTGATTGCCGTTTGGAAGTGAGTTCGCACGCCATGGAAAATTACCGCAAAGATTTTTCAATTTTTCAGCACACCCATTAC
>WFTT01000059.1 GCA_015485335.1 Robiginitomaculum sp. | reverse complement strand
GCCAGCAATCTTGAAGCAGGAAGGGTCTTTAAACGCAATAATGTCATAACATGGCGATGTCTTAACTGCGGCTATCTGCACGAGGCGCAAGAAGCCCCCAAAGTTTGCCCCGCCTGCCTGCATCCACAAGCCTATTTTGAACTGCTGGGTGAGAACTGGTAGTACCGCCGCAAAAGTAAATGGGAAATGGTGGAGCCAGGCGGAATCGAACCGCCGACCTCTTGCATGCCATGCAAGCGCTCTCCCAACTGAGCTATGGCCCCTTAAGGGTTTGGTGCGAACATCGTCTCACCAAGGAGCGGCAACCTAATCACCGCGCGATCACCAATCAAGAGTTTTAATCAGCTCTCATCCAGATCAACGTCCAGATCAATTTCTTCGTCATCGGTATCGGCCAGGGCATCGGCGTCATCTTCCACGCCTTCCTCGGTAAACCCTTCGGGCAAAGCCGCCGTAGCATCGGGGGCATCGGCGTCCGCATCTTCGTCATCGCCATCACCGCCCACGCCAATGATCGGGTTATCCCCGTCTAGTTCCAGCGATTTGGCCTCTTCCTCTTCGGCGTCCAGGCCTTCAATCTCGACTTCGCCCTCACTGGCCGGCTTGGCATCTGCGTCTTCTGTATCTTCAATTACGGCCGGGGTTTCGGTCTCCGGCTCCAATTCGCGCTTTTTAGCCACTTTGGTACCGGCATCCGGGTTGTAACTGTGCTCGCATTTGGGGCACACGGCCGGGCGTTTGTTCAGATCATAAAACTTGGCGGCGCATTCAGGACAGGTTTGTTTTGTCCCAGCATCAGATTTCGACACGATCAACCTCATGAGTATTCTTGGCGGCGTCGCTTGCCATGTTCCTGCGCCGCTGTCAAAACGATTTTTCCAGTCATTCAGGTATGAAGTGTAAATTCTTGTGTCAATAATGCCCACATCCGCCCACCCCAGCTTCAGATTACGTGGCAAACTGCGCGTACCCGGAGATAAATCAATTTCACACCGCGCCCTGATCCTGGGGGCACTGGCCGATGGGCAAACCCCGATAACCGGTCTTTTGGAAGGCGAAGACGTGCTGCACACGCTGGCCGCCATGCGGGCCCTGGGGGCGAGGGTCGAGCCCGGCAAAGAAACCCACAGCTGGGTGGTCACCGGCATTGGCCAAGGCCCGGCCAAAACACCCGAAGCACCGTTGGACTTTGGCAATTCGGGTACGGGGGCACGCCTGTGCATGGGGCTGGTAGCAGGCCTGGGAATAAGCGCCAGCTTTATAGGTGATCAAAGTCTTTCGGGCCGGCCAATGAACCGTGTGCTGAAACCGTTGCAGACATTAGGGGTCAAAGTGGATAGCCAGGACGGCTGTCTGCCGGTTACCATCCATGGCGACGCACCGGTGCCGGCACACAAAACCCAAACCAATATCGCCTCGGCCCAGGTAAAATCAGCACTGTTGCTGGCGGCCTTGCGCAGTGAAGGCATCACCGAAGTGATTGAGCCAGCCCTTAGCCGCGATCATACCGAACGCATGCTGCGTGCCTTTGGCGCAGAGGTTCACAGCGAAAACCTGCCCGATGGGCGACACCGGGTACGTTTATCCGGCCCGGCGCACCTGACCGGCACCCCGGTAGCGGTGCCTGGCGATCCTTCCTCGGCGGCCTTTCCCATGGCGGCAGCCCTGTGCATCCCGGACAGTGACATCACCCTGGAAGGGGTATTGATGAACCCGACGCGCACCGGCTTTATCAAAGTGGCCCAGGCCATGGGTGGCCAGATCGATATTTTGAACAAACGCGCCTCTGGCGGCGAAGAGATTGCCGATCTTCGAGTGCGCGGATCGCGCCTGCACGGCACCACCACCACGGCGGACATTGTCCCCTCGATGGTGGATGAATTTCCGGCGCTGGCGGTGCTGGCGGCCTTTGCCAAAGGGCCCACCAGAATGCAGGGCCTGGGTGAATTGCGCGTAAAGGAAAGCGACCGCATCGCCCGCAGCGAAGACATGTTGCGCGGTATGGGGGTCAAGGTGCAAAGCGGCGAAGACTGGCTGTGTGTCGAGGGCACCGGCGCGGTCTGGGGAGAAAGTGAACAGGCCTCCCCCGTGCCGGTTCGCACCGATGGGGATCACCGCATTGCCATGGCCGCACTGATCCTGGGGCTGGCGGCGTTTCGCCGCGTAGAGGTTTCCGAGCCCGAATGCATTGCCACCTCTTACCCTGCCTTTTTTGACGACATGCGCAGCCTGGGTGCCGTCTTTCAATTACATAAAGAGGGGGCACCATGCTGATCGCCGTTGATGGACCGCTGGCCTCGGGCAAGGGCACCATCGCCAAGCATTTGGCCAATTGGTATCATTTGCCCTATCTGGACACCGGCCTGTTGTATCGTGCCTGTGCCTTGGGGGTGTTACAGGCCGAGCAGGATCCGACCGACGAAGCCGCCGCGGTTAAAAGCGCCAAAGCGGTGGACCGCACTGCGCTCGATCATTTCCAGCTGCGCTCGGCCAAGGTGGGGGCCGCAGCCTCCAAGGTGGCGGCCATCCCCGCCGTGCGTCAGGCATTGATGGACTATCAGCGCACCTTTGCAGCCCAGGATGGCGGCGCCGTTCTGGATGGCCGCGATATCGGCACGGTCATTTGCCCCCATGCGGATGTAAAACTGTGGATCAATGCCCCGGCCGAGGTACGCGCCGCCCGGCGACACAAGGAATTGGTAGAGCGCGGCGAGAAGATCAGCTTTGATGAGGTGCTGGCCCAGTTGCGCGAAAGAGACGCCCGCGATGCCGGCCGGCCCGATGCGCCCATGCGGCGCGCTGCGGATGCGCACTTGCTAAACACCGGGGACTTGAGTATAGACGCCGCGTTCGAGGCGGCTCGGCGCATTGTAGATGCGGCGCAGGCTGAACATTCATAAGGACGGGCCAGAGGGCACGTCATTAAGGATGAAATCCAAACAGTTGGCCCGGTGCCGTGCCTGAACACAATCTGTTTTATGATGTCGCCTCGGCGGCAAGACCACCGGATTCAACCGGCTGGCCTATTTTGCTTTGGAGCACACTTATATGTCCGTAACGGAAAGTCTAAACCCTACGCTTGAAGATTTCGAGCAAATGCTTGACGCCAGTTTTGGCGGCAAAGCCATGCTGGAAGGCCATGTGGTCACCGGCCTGGTGACCGCCGTTGAAAACGATGTGGTGATTGTTGATGTCGGTCTGAAAACCGAAGGCCGGATCCCGGTTCGCGAATTCATGTTCAATGGGGAACGTGAAGACGTTAAACCCGGCGACAAGGTTGATGTGTATCTGGAACGCGTTGAAAACGCCCTTGGTGATGCGGTTCTGTCACGCGAAAAAGCGCGCCGCGAAGAAGCCTGGGATCGTCTGGAAAAATCCCACGCCGCCGAAGAAACCGTCAACGGCACCATTATTGGCCGCGTCAAAGGTGGCTTTACCGTGGATCTGGGCGGCGCCAGCGCCTTCCTGCCGGGCAGCCAGGTGGACATTCGTCCGATCCGCGACGTAGGCCCGCTGATGGGTATGGAACAACCGTTTGCCATTCTTAAAATGGATCGCCCGCGCGGCAATATCGTGGTATCGCGGCGCGCCATTTTGGAAGAATCCCGCGCCGAACAACGTGCCGAGCTGATCAATCAGCTGCACGAAGGTGAAGTCCGCGAAGGTGTGGTTAAAAACATCACCGATTACGGTGCCTTTGTGGATCTGGGCGGCATTGATGGCCTGCTGCACGTCACTGACATGAGCTGGCGCCGGGTCAATCACCCCAGCCAGGTTCTGAATGTTGGCGACAAGATTGACGTTCAGATTGTCAAAATCAATCCAGACAGCCAGCGCATCTCGCTGGGTATGAAACAGCTTCAGTCTGACCCATGGGAAGGCGTTGATGCCAAATACCCGGTGGACGCACGCTTTACCGGCCGCATCACCAATATCACCGAATACGGTGCCTTTGTTGAGCTGGAACCCGGCATTGAAGGCCTGGTCCACGTTTCAGAAATGAGCTGGACCAAGAAAAACGTCCACCCTGGCAAAATCGTTTCCACGTCTCAGGAAGTAAACGTCGTGGTGCTGGATGTGGATCAGGAAAAACGCCGCATCTCCCTTGGCATCAAACAATGTGCCGACAATCCGTGGGACGCATTCGCCATGGAACACCCGATCGGTTCAACCGTTGAAGGTGAAGTCAAGAACATCACCGAATTTGGCCTGTTTATCGGGCTGGACGGCATGATTGATGGCATGGCGCATTTGTCTGATCTTTCCTGGGAAAAATCTGGCGACGAAGCCATTGCCGACTTCAAAAAAGGCGACATGGTCAAAGCCAAGGTGCTGGACATTGATACCGAAAAAGAACGGGTATCCCTTGGGATTAAACAACTGAGTGGCGATCCCATGGACGAAGGCGGCTATAAACGCGGCGAAGTGGTTACCTGTGTGGTCAGCGAAATCACCACCGGTGGTATCGAAGTCACCCTGGGTGAAGATGGCAAGGTCAAAGCGTTTATTCGCAAATCCGACCTGTCCCGCGATCGCAATGAACAACGCCCCGAACGCTTTGACGTCGGCGACAAGGTTGACGCCAAGGTCACCAGCGTGGATCGGGCCTCGCGGCGCATCTCTCTTTCCATCAAGGCCATGGAAATGGATCAGGAAAAAGAGGCCATCGAACAATATGGCTCCTCCGATTCCGGCGCTTCGCTTGGTGACATTCTGGGCGAAGCCCTGAAAAGCCAGGGCGACAAGTCAGAATAAAAATATTTTATTCTCGTAAAACAAGAAGACCGGGTCATTTGACCCGGTCTTTTTTTGTCTCGTATTAGATTTTCCTTAAAAAGTCAGAGAATCCCTGTCAGGCTGGTTGACGGCACGGGGATTCAAATGGCAAGTTCCCCTCTCACGTGTGGGGCACGGAAAAAGGCGGGATGGAAAGATGATCAAATCAGAATTGATCAGTACTCTGGTGGATGAAAATCCGCATCTATATCAACGCGATATCGAAACCATTGTGGCGACGGTATTTGAAGAAATTACCAAGGCTCTGGAAAATGGCTCTCGGGTGGAATTGCGCGGCTTTGGCGCTTTTTCGGTCCGGCACCGGGCATCACGAACCGGGCGCAACCCGCGTTCGGGTACGTCGGTGGCGGTCAAAGCCAAAAGCGTACCATTTTTCAAAGCTGGCAAAGAGCTGCGCGAAAAAGTCGACGCCGCCAGGAAAAAGAAATAACCACCACAAACATACAAGCCATAGGCTTTGAGAATATACGGGGCATCTCATCTGCAGATGCCCCTTTTTATTATGGTGGGCGGATCATAAAGTGCGCCGCCAATGCGCGGAGTAAACCATGGCCTTTGTTAAAATTTGCGGCCTGACCGAGGCCAGCGGCGTTCAGGCGGCCCTGGAGGCCGGCGCAGACATGCTGGGGTTTGTCTTCGCCGATAACAGCCCGCGCACTGTCACCCCTGCCCAGGCTGCTGCACTGGCTGAACCGGCGCGGGGCAAGGCCAAAATTGTGGCGGTGCTGGTCAATCCCGGTGACAAGAAACTTAAAAAAATTGTTGACCAGCTAGCCCCGGATTATCTTCAGCTGCATGGGCGCGAAAAACCGGAACGGGTGCGCACCATCTGGAAGAAATTTCATATTCCCGTGATCAAGGCCTTTGCTGTATCCAATGCCCACGATGTGGCTGATGCCAACCGCTATGCCCGCACGGCGGCAATGTTCCTGCTGGATGCCAGACCCCCAAAGGGAACGGCCCAAACCGGCGGTCATGGACAGGCCTTTGACTGGGATATTCTGCAAGGGGCCCGTCTGGAAAAACCATGGTTGCTGGCTGGCGGATTAACGCCGCAAAATGTATCACAGGCCATTGCCAGTACCGGGGCAAAAGCGGTGGATGTCTCCACCGGTGTTGAATCGACCCCCGGCATTAAAGACGCAGAAAAAGTGGCCGCCTTTATCAGGGCCGCCAAAGAGACGGGAGCACAGCGTTGAGTACGCAAACCCAACAGGATATTTGGCCGGACGCCCGCGGGCGCTTTGGCGAATTTGGCGGCCGCTTTGTTGCCGAAACCCTGATGCCACTGATCCTGGAACTGGAAAGCGCCTGGGACGAGGCGCGCAATGACCCGGAATTTGCCGCGCAGATGGACGCCTATATGCGCGATTATGTGGGCCGCCCCAGCGCGCTTTATCATGCCGAGCGCCTCTCAGAAGAATTTGGCGGGGCCAAAATCTGGCTGAAACGCGACGAGTTGAACCATACCGGTTCGCACAAGATCAATAATTGTCTGGGGCAGGTCTTGCTGGCCAAGCGTATGGGCAAAACCCGCATCATTGCCGAAACCGGCGCCGGACAGCACGGCGTGGCCACCGCCACACTGGCGGCGCGCTTTGGCCTGCCCTGTGTGGTGTTTATGGGGGCCACCGATATCGAGCGCCAGCAACCCAATGTGTTTCGCATGAAACTGTTGGGTGCCGAAGTGGTGCCCGTCACCTCTGGTACCGGCACGTTAAAAGACGCCATGAACGAGGCCCTGCGCGACTGGGTCACCCATGTGGACGAAACCTTCTATGTCATCGGCACCGTGGCCGGGCCACACCCCTACCCCCATATGGTACGCACCTTCCAGTCGGTCATTGGCCGCGAGGCACGGGCACAAATTCTGGAACGCGAAGGCCGGCTGCCTGATGCCTGTGTCGCCTGTATTGGCGGAGGGTCCAACGCCATGGGCCTGTTCCATGCCTTTGTGCCCGACAAGAACGTGCGCCTGATCGGCGTTGAGGCGGCGGGCAAGGGCATTGAAACCGGCCAGCATGCCGCGTCCTTAAAAGGCGGCGCGCCGGGAGTGTTGCACGGCAACCGCACTTATTTATTGCAGGACGAGGATGGCCAGATCATCGACGCCCATTCCATTTCCGCCGGGCTGGATTATCCGGGCATAGGGCCAGAGCACGCCCATTTGCACGATATTGGTCGCGCCGAATATGTCAGCGCCACCGACAAGGAAGCGCTGGAAATGTTTCAGCTGTGCACAAAGCTGGAAGGGATTATCCCGGCGCTGGAACCAGCCCACGCCCTGGCCCGTGTTGCCGATCTTGCGGCCGAGCTGGGCAAAGATGGCCTGATTATCATGAATATGTGTGGGCGCGGCGACAAGGATGTGTTTGCCGTTGCCGGGCATTTGGGGGTCAAGATATGAGCACGCACCCAACCGGCGCGGCGCGCCTGGCCGCCCGCTTTGCCGCGTGTAAGGCCCAGAATGAAGCCGCCTTTGTCGCCTATATCATGGGCGGTGATCCGGATGTGAAAACCGCGCAAAAATTACTTGATGGATTGCCAGGTGCCGGGGTGGATGTGATCGAACTGGGGCTTCCTTTTACCGACCCCATGGCCGATGGGCCGGCGATCCAGGCCGCCGCCCTGCGCGCCCTAAAGGCCGGGGTGCGCACCAAAAATGTGTTGGCCATGGCGGCAAAGTTTCGCAAAAAAGATCAACAAACACCGCTGATCGTCATGGGCTATTACAATCCGATCCATCATATGGGCTGTGATGCTTTTACCAAAGCTTGCATAGAGGCCGGGGTGGACGGGGCGATTATTGTGGACCTGCCCCCCGAAGAGGATGCGCCCTTGCGCGCTGCCTTTGATGAGGCGGGTCTGGCGCTCATTCGCCTGGCCACGCCCACCACCGATGACCAGCGCCTGCCCACCGTGGTCGCCGGCACATCGGGCTTTGTCTATTATGTTTCGGTCGCCGGCATTACCGGCGCACTGGTGCCAGAGGCCGATCCGGTGGCCCGCGCGGTGACGCGTATACGGGCCGCCAGCGGCCTTCCCGTGGCGGTGGGGTTTGGGGTGCGCACGTCCGAGAAAGCCGCCCAGATCGCCCGTGTGGCCGATGGGGTGGTGGTTGGCAGCGCCATAGTCGACGCCATGGCCCAAAAGGGTGTAGAAGAAGCCCTGAACTTAACGCAACGCCTTAGCGGTGCCGTACACCATGCGCGCAGTGAGAGTACATCATGAATACCAGAAACTGGCTTGATCGTCTGACCCCGCCGGGGATGAAGAAAATCTTTGCCAAACGCGACACCCCGGAGAATTTGTGGGTGAAATGCCCCCTGTCCGGCGAAATGGTATTTCAGGAAGACCTGGTTGCTGGTCAATATGTTACCCCGGCCGGACACCATATGCGCATCGGGGCCAAAACCCGCTTTGCCATTACTTTTGATAATGGCGAATACGAGCGCATTGAGGTGCCGGATGTGGCCGTCGACCCACTGAAATTTAAAGATGATAAAAAATATACCGATCGCTTGAAGGCGGCCCGGGCCAAAACCGACGAGGAAGACGCCATCAGCGTCGGCGTTGGCAATATCGACGGCGTGCCGGCCGTGGTATTTGTCCAGGATTTTGCCTTTATGGGAGGCTCGCTGGGCATGGCTGCCGGCGAAGGGTTTATCACCGCCGCCGAAGAAGCGCTAAAACGCAAACTGCCCTTGGTGGCGGTGATTGCTTCGGGCGGCGCACGGATGCAGGAAGGCGCGTTATCGCTGATGCAAATGCCGCGCACCACCTTGTTGGTCAACGATTTGAACGCGGCGCGTCTGCCCTATATTGTGGTGCTGACCGACCCGACCTCGGGCGGGGTTACGGCCTCTTATGCCATGTTGGGTGATGTACATATTGCGGAACCCCGGGCGCTGATCTGTTTTTCCGGCCCCCGGGTGATTGAACAGACCATTCGCGAAAAACTGCCCGAAGGGGCACAGCGCTCTGAATATCTGCTGGAAAAAGGCATGGTCGATGCGGTGGTGGACCGGCGCGAGCTAAAAGCCTATCTCGCCAATCTGATCACCCTTTTATGCGGAACCAAAGCCGCTTGAGCGCGGCGCGCCGAATAACGCAGGCCCTTGGCCGTTTTAACGCTCTTCACCCCGCCGACATTGACCTTGGCCTGGACCGCATCCGGGCGCTGCTGAAACGACTGGGCGATCCTCATCGGCACCTGCCCCCCGTCGTGCATGTGGCTGGCACCAATGGCAAAGGTTCGACCATTGCCATGCTGGGCGCCATGGCCGAGGTCGCCAATTTGCGCGCCCATATCCATACCAGCCCGCATCTGATCGCCCTGAACGAACGCTATGTGATCGCCGGTACGCCTATTTCGGATGCAGCGCTGGCCAACCTTCTAGAAGAGGTCGAGCGGGTCAATGACGGCACGCCGATTACCCAGTTTGAAATGCTCTGCGCCGCCATGTTTGTGGCCTTTGCCCGCACGCCGGCTGATATTGCCCTGATCGAGGTGGGCCTGGGCGGCGAGTTTGATGCCAGCAATGTGCTGGAAAACCCTGCTTTGTGCCTGATTACCCCCATCGCCCATGACCATGCCAATTTTCTGGGTGATGACATGGTCGGCATTGCCCGGGCCAAAGCCGGGATCATCAAGCCCGGCGCGCCGGTATTTAGCGCCGCGCAAAATGATACTGCCCGCAATGTGATAGAGCGGGCCGCGGCCCGCGCCTGCGCCCCGTTGCACCTATTGGGCGAAGATATGCACGTGCGCACCGAAGATGGTCGCCTGGTCTATGAAGATGACCATCAATTGCTGGACCTGCCCTTGCCGCGCCTTATGGGCGATCATCAGGTCCACAATGCCGGCCTGGCCATTGCCGCGGCTTTGCATCTGGGCTGGAACCATGATGCCATCGCCCGCGGGTTGGAAACGGTAAACTGGCCCGGGCGACTGCAAATATTATATTCTGATAACGGCGCACAAATGATTGTGGACGGGGCACACAACCCCCATGCCGCCCAGGCGCTAGCCAAGGCCCTTGGCGACATGCAGCACCGCGATCCGCGCCCGCTGGTCCTGATCGCAGGTTTGCAAAACACCAAGGATACGGTGCGGTTTTTTGAAGCCTTCAAAACCCTGAACCCGGGCGTATTTTGCGTACCGGTGCCCGATGCCCCCCACCCCATGAGCGTGACGGACATGCAAACGGCGGCCAAGGCGGCGGGCCTTGATGCCCACACCGCACCAGATGTTCAAAGCGCCGTGCAAACGGTCCTGCAGACAGAAAAAGAGCCGCGCATTGTCATGAGCGGCTCCCTCTATCTTGTTGGCGCCCTATTGGCGCACAATAGCTGATGTTACGCGGAAACCGCGCTGTTCAACCATTCGGAAATTTTGCTTTTGGGCATCGCGCCCACTTTGGTGGCCGACACCTGGCCATTCTGGAACAGCATCAGGGTTGGAATACCGCGCACGCCATATTTGCTGGGTACGCCGGGATTTTCGTCAATGTTGACCTTGGCGATGGTGACCTTGCCACCCATTTCAGCGCCCAGCTCTTCCAGCAATGGACCGATCTGTTTGCACGGGCCACACCATTCGGCCCAAAAGTCTACAAGCACAGGGCCTTCCGCTTTCAGAACGTCAGCTTCGAAACTATCATCACTCACGGCAATGGTCGACATAACACACTCCTTAAATCAGGACAGGCGTGATTCCACCTGCACCCCCGCTAGCTAGGGATGCAAAGGCCTTCCGTCAAGGGTTGGCACGGTTTTGCATGGCCTGATCCAGTAAACTGTCCGCGAGGTGCATCAGATGCGGACCATCGGTCCACAGAAGCGCACAACGGATTTTCCGGTTTGGCCACAGGCTGTGCAACAAGGCCCGATAAGCGGCCATTTGGCGCAAATAGGCCCCCGGCACCTCTTCAACATGGCGCGGGGCCGGACGATTGGTTTTATAATCCACCACCATCACTTCTTCATCGGTGACCACCAGACGGTCCATTTGACCAGCAATGACCAGCGATTCGCCCTGCGCCTCCATTTGCCCGGATATAGGCAGTTCGGCCCGGCTATCGGGGCCAAACAGTGGTGCAAATTCAGGGTTTTGCAAAACCCCGAACACCGCGGCCAGAATGTCCTGGTGCTGTTCCTCATCCAGATCCAGCTGGGCCTGCAAGAAAGTGCGGGCCGCGCTTTGGCGGGCCGCCGGTTCGATGGCCGGCAAGGCCTGTAACAAGGTATGGATCAGCAGGCCGCGCTGATATCGCTTTGCGCCCCCCATCGCCAGGGGCGAGAGCACCGCGCCGCGATCATCCTCGTCCTGCAACCAGCGCGAAGGGGCGGTGCGGCGCGGCGCGGGCACATCGGCGGGCAATGGATGCTGTGCCCAGTCAGGCAGACTGGTCTCTGCTTCACGGACCGCATCGGGCAGGTCTTTGACCGTTTGGGGGGCAACCCCATAACGTTTGGCCGCCAGACCGCCCACGGTTTCAAAGTTTTCGACCTGTCCCTGATCGGCAAGGCGTGCAAAGGCGTTTTCACAATGGGCGTACCAGCCCTCAGCATGCATTGCCCCTTCGCCGCGCCCCTGTTTGGCCCCACAAATGATCAGGCGATCCTGGGCCCGGGTCATGGCCACATACAACAGGCGCTTGCTTTCATCGGCATCCATGTGCGCGGTACGTTCGCGGATGGCCTGACAAATCCCGGGATCGTTCTTTTTTTGTGGTGACCAGTAAAGCGCCCCGTCCGGCCCGAACATCAGGCCGCTGTCCCGGTGCCGTCCCGGCCCCTTGGCAGTATCGGGCAGGATCACCAATGGTGCCTCCAGCCCCTTGGCCGCATGCACGGTCATCACCCGCACCGCATTGCCGGCCCCTTCCATTTCCCGTTTGATCTGGGTTTCATCACCAATATTTTGTGCCACAAACCGGGCCAGTGACGGGGTTTGTTCGCCCTGATGGGCCTGAGCCTTGTTCAAAAATTCGCGCACCGGGTCTTCGGCCTCGGGGCCAAGGCGCGCATAAAGCCGCCGGGCATAGCTTTCGCCGCTCTGGCTGGCGCGGTAAAGCAGGGTGGCAAAAAATGCAAACGGTGGCACGGTGCCGGCCAATTGGCGCAAATCCGTGACCAGATCCCTAGCCTCAGCAAAGCGCGGGTCATCACTTTGGTCAAGGGCCTGACTTAAAGATTGCCCCTGCGGGCGCTCTGCTGCCAGGGCATAAAGCGCGTCATCATCTATGATGGGCAGGGCCGATGAGGCCGGTTGCAAAAACGGACTTTTCAGAAATTCCGCCAGCGCCAGATCATCCTCTTTCAGCACTGCGGCCCGGGCCGCACTCATCATATCCAGCACCGCAGTTTGTTTTGCCAGCACCATGCGATCCGCCCCGGCCACCGCAATGGCGCGCAATTTTAACTGTCGGATGATCTCGTCAAAAAGACCGCCGGTACGGCTGCGCACCAAAATCATAATGTCGCCCGGACAAAGGGGCCGCTGGTGCCAATCCGTCCCACGCTTTTCGCTGATCAGCTCCCCTGCGGACAGCCAGCCTTCTATGCCTTTGGCGATATTGACCGCCAACTGGTTGCGCGCGCTTTGCGGGGCCGGGGCATCCACCGGGGCCGCCGGGTCTTCCGCTGGCATGTCCACCGGGCGGGGTATGGGATCCCACAACTCGACCGAGCCCACCGCCTTTGCCCGCTGGGCCTGGTGAGGCACATAGCCGACAAAGCCGGGCGAAATTGCCGTATCTTTTTGAAAACGGGCCGCATCGCCAACAAACTTGGTTTCCAGCGTCGGCGGTGCCGGGGCCTCGATGGCAAAAGGCGCAAAGGTTTCATCCACCATGGCCAGCACCTGAGCGGTTGATCGCCACGAGAGCGCCAGTTCCGGCAGGTAAAAGGTTTTCCGGCTCTGGCGGGTTAGATCGTTAAGGCGCTCCGCCTCGCTCTGGAACAGGGCCGGATTGGCCCCCTGAAAGGAATAAATCGACTGTTTGGGATCGCCCACCGCAAAGAGGGTACGGGTTTTTTCATGCGCACCACGACCTGCAAAAAACTCATCGCTAAGACGGCGGATCAGCGCCCATTGCCCGTCGCTATTGTCCTGGGCCTCGTCCACCAAAATATGTTCCAGATCATAATCCAGCTTGTAAAGCACCCAGCTGGCCGCTTCTGAGTGTTCAACCAGCGCAACACTTTTTTCGATCAGGTCATCAAAATCCAGTGCGCCCAGCGTCGCCTTGGCCTGGGTGTAATGCCCATAAAAGGCCTCCACCAGTACCAGCGCCGCCCGGGTATTTTGCAAAACCGTGGCCCCCTGCAGGCGCCCCCGCACAGTTTCCAGCGCAAACTGTATATTGGCAACCTCTTCGGCAATGGCCGGATGGGTTTTCTGTACCGCTTTGGTGGGCAGGTTTTTAGGTGCCGTGCCGCTTTGGGTAAAAAATCCACCAAAAAGATGATCAATGGCTTTGGTCTTGTCATTGCATTGAAGCGCACGGGTAATGGCGGCGGCGCATTTTTTATCGGTCGCCCCGCCGCTAGCCAGATCTTGCGCCATACGTCCAAGCATATCCTTGTCCAGCCGATCCCAGCCCGCCGCTGCCTCGCTTTGGGCGGTGCCCTCCACCGGCACGCCCAGCGCCTTGGCACTTAAGGCCAATGCCGCCTCCAGCCCGCCTTCGCGCTGCATTAATTGCGCCAACCGTCGACCCTCCCGGGCGGCAAATCCATACAGCTGGTCCAGAACATCGGCTCCCATACCCACCACATGGGTAATGGCGCGGGCCACGGCCCCATCTGGCTCTTGCAAGGCTATCTTCCCAATATGGGCGATGCTTTGGGTGCGCAGCTCGGCCCCCAGACGATCATCCAGCACGCTAAAGCCGGGGCTGATCTCGGCTTCGGCGGGAAAACGCCTGAGCAGGGATTCGCAAAATGCGTGAATGGTGCGGATTTTAAGGCCGCCCGGGGTTTCCAGCGCCAGCGCAAACAGCGCCCGGGCGCGGCGCAAATCCGCCTTGCCAATGGGAATGGCCGGGTCCAGCTCACGCAAGGCGGTCCCCAAGGCGGCGTCATCCATGATGGAATATTCGCCCAAACGGCCAAACAAACGGTTCAGCATTTCCGCCGCCGCCGCCTTGGTATAGGTGACACAGAGAATGTTTTGCGGCGATACCCCCGCCATTAACAACCGGGTGACCCGATTGATCAGTACATGAGTTTTGCCCGACCCCGCATTGGCCGACACAAAGGCGGACCCGCGCGGATCGGCGGCCTGGGCCTGAGCCGATTTGGCCGTTTCAATGGCCGCACTCATGACTCGCCCCCTTCATCCTCGGCCGTCGCGGCCCATTCGGGACGACGCGCCAACAGATCATATTGGCTGTAACTGTCCATATATTTGGCCCGGGGTTGGCACAAATAGGGGTGCGCCGGATCATCAAACCAATTGATCAGGTCATGTAATTGATCGAGCGCTCTTTGCTGAAACTCCGGCGCGCTGATCGCCTCGCCGATCGAACGCTTGCTGCCCTCTTCCAGCGACTTGAAGCTGCCCGGCTCCCGGCCGCCGGTAATTTTGATATAGCCCAGACTGCACGCGGTACCGCGGACCTTTTGCCCGCCTTTGGTAAAACCTTTTGTCTCCAAAATGGCGGCTTCCAGCGGCAATTGCGGATCAAAGCCCGCATAGACCTCGGCGGGGCTGGCAAATCCGCCGGTTTTATAATCCAGCACCGCAAAGCCATCCACGCCCCGGTCAATCCGGTCGGCATAGGCCTTGATGGTAAAATCACCGCCGGGCAATCTCAGGGTCATTTCACCCTGTCCTTCCAACATTTCGATACGCCAGCCTTGCGCGCGACGCTCGGCCTCCCAGGTCATCACCCATTGCCCGGCCCGTTTAAAACGCGCCAGCTCGGCGGGGATCTGGTGTTCGGCAAAGCCCTGATCGCGCAAAGCGCGCCTCATGTGATCGCTAAATTTTGATAAAGCCCCCGGATTATCCGGGGCAATATCCTCGCCCATCATACGTTCCAGTGCATCATGCACCGCGGTGCCGCGCTCGGCCGGGCCAGGCACCGCCCCCAGCGGATCCACGGGCTCAAGGTTCAGGATAAAGCGCGCATAAATCGCATAAGGGTTACGGATCAGGGTTTTCAGCCGCGTTACATATAAACTGCGCGGGCGTTTTTCCAATGGCGGTGTTGGGGCCGGGGCCGGGGCCGGATGCACCGCGTGTGGCGGCACCTGATCCAGCGCCCGGGCCAGGGCCAGATAATCCACATCCGGGGCCAGAATGGCCGCGGCCTCTTCATCCGTATCCACCCCACACCGGATCAGGGTTTTCAGCCGCCACAACCAGCGCGAGGCAATGGCCGGTTCCGAACCGGTGCGTTTGGCCCGGCTCAGCAATACGGCGGGCTTGCTGGAATGTTCGGCAAAATCATGGGCGGCCAGGCCCAGACGGCGCTCCGGATCCGGCAGGCCCAGTTCAAGCCGCAAAGGGCGCGGCAAAAACGGATCCTGCGCCCCATAGGCCGGCCAACTGCCTTCGTTCAGACCGCCCAACAGCACCAGATCGGCGCTGATCATACGGGCTTCTAATGGACCCAATATGCGTGCCCGCGCCTGTGCCGCCCCTTCGGGCCGGATCGGGCGCTGGTGCGACAGGGTTTTGAAAATATGCTGATATTCGCGGGCATCCACGTCGCCCAGCGCGCCCGCATCACTCATCAGTGTGCGCAACAAAGCCGCCGCCCCGGCACCAGCACGCCCCTGCCATAACCGCTCATCGCCGCTATGCTGATCATCTTGCGCCAGCACCACCGCCGCCCGGGCATGGGCCATGGCCCAGTCGGCCACCGGCGCGGTTTCCATGGCACCCAGTTCGGCCAAAGCCTGTGTCAATGCATTGGTGAATGGGCTTAAGCTTTCATCATCCTGAACGCTCTGTTGCAAATCCATCAGGGTATCAAAGCGCCGGACACCGCGAAGACAGCTTATCTCCAACCGCTGGGCGAGAGCCCGCGCCTTGTCCGCCGCCAGCCCCAGCGTGGCCAAGGGCGAACCCAATAATGAGGCCAGCACCACCGGGTCGGTCGGGGTGACCGCCGCTTCGCCAATCAGATTTAAAAACACCCCGATGGGGGTGATGTCCAATGGCGTGCCGGCGCTGTCATCAATCCGGATATCCCAGCGCCAGAGTGCGGCGCTGACCCGCTCGGCCAGCGCCCGGTCCGGGGTGATCAGCACGGCGGTTTTTTGCGGGGTCTCCAGCGTGCGCCGAATAGCCAGCGCCAGTACCAGGGCTTCTTCTTCTTCCGTTTGGGCCTCGATCAGTGACAGACCGTCCAGCCCGGTGCGCACCAGATCCTGCGGCGGCATTTGTTCGGCCGTAGCCAGGCGTTTCAGGCGCTCGCCCCAGCCCGCCGTGGCTTGGGCTGGTAACAGAGCTTCGTTGATCAGGCGGCGACGGGTGCGGGCATGACGGCGCTCGGCCGTACCCGGCCAGAGCCGGACCTGATCCCGGGTAATGCCCATGTGTTTGAGCAAACGCGACAGACCATATTGAGGATGCGCCGGACTTTGCTGCACGCTTTGCCAGTCTTCATCCGACAGGCTCTCATCCAGCCCCGGCAGGACCACCGCGCCCCGGGGCAGGCGCGCCACCACGTTTAGTAATTTTGCCGTGGCTGGGACCGAACCGGTGGACCCCGCCGCCACCACCATGTGATCCGGGGCCTTGTGCAACCAGTTATCGGCCAGCGCATTTAATACCAGCGAGCGATAGGCCGCCGGGTCCGCCACCCCCAGATCACGCAAATGCGCGGGCCAGTATTGCATCACAATATCCAGAAACTGGCTGGCCCTTTGGACGTGTTCGGGCTGTCCTTTCAGACGTTCCTTGAATTCATCGCGGGCCAGATCAAAACTTTCCACCTCTTCGGTGTGGGCTTCATCAATCAGTCTGGCCAGCGCCTCGGCCTCGGCCATGGCGGTGCCAAGCGCATCGCTTTGTCCGCTGGCCCGCAGGCGCGCGCGCACCAGGGCGCTAAGATCGAACAGGCGCTGTTCGGCCGACAAAGCGCGGGGGGATTGCAGGGCAATGGCGCCCGGCTCAAACGGTGGCTCGTCCGCATCCACATCACCAATGGCCCGTATGCGCGGCAACAGGACCGCGCCGGTGCCGCCGACCACATCGATAAACGCATCCCCAAGCCCCCGGACCGCCCGACGAGTGGGGGTGAGGATCATCGCATCGCTAAGCCCATAGGGCGAAGAAGTATCCACCGCGGCACAAACGCCACGGGCCAGTTGGTCGAGAAAATTTGCCCCGGACGGCATGGTAAACACCCGGGGGCCATCGCAATTCAGAAAATTGCCAGGCCCGCTCATCCGCTGCCCTGTGCCAGATAGGCATTGGTCGCTCCCAGCGCCTCCGGGTCGCCCACATGCAGCCAGAAACCATCCAGCACCACGCCATAAAGCGCACCCTTGGCCAAGGCCTTGTCCCAGATCAGATTGGCGGAAAATGGCCGCTCGGCCTCGCCATCCAGCAAGGCCGGGTCCAGAATTTGCGTGCCCGCATAATAATAGGGCACCTCTTCATCGCCGGTGCGGCGACGCAAGCGCCCCTCCGCATCCAGATCAAAATCGCCGCGGGTGTTCAGCCCCATGGCATGGGTTTTTCGCGCCAATAATAACACCGCCGCCGGTCTTTCTATGGTTTCAAATTTCTGGCTGAGGGCCACCAATGGATCCGCAGCCAATTGCGTCCACAAAACATCACTGTTCATCACAAAAAATGGCTTATCCCCCAGCATGGGCAGCGCCCGCACCAGCGCGCCGCCGGTTTCCAGCAGGCAATCGCGCTCATCAGAGATTTTAATTTTTGGCGCGCCATTGCGTTCACCAAGATGGGCCTGCACCTTGTCGGCAAAATGATGCACATTGACGATGGCTTCTTTCACCCCGGCATCGCGCAAACGATCCAGTTGGTGAGATAACAAGGTCCGCCCGGCCACCTCTACCAGTGTCTTGGGGCAGGTCCGGGTTACCGGCATCAGGCGCGTGCCGCGCCCGGCGGCCAGCACCATGGCCCGTTCCGGCAGGCTCATTCCTGGCCCTCCGTAAAGATGGCCGGCACATGATCCTGCATCCATATCTGCAACTCAGCCAATACCGGATGCGCAAGCGAGCGCGCCATTTTGCGGGCCGCAATGGGCAGGTATTGCAAATACCGCTCTTTGCCATCGCGCTTGGCCAGACGCACAAAAATACCCAGCACCTTGGCCGAACGTTGCGCCCCTAAAATGGCATAGCTGGCCAAAAAGGCTTCGGGGTCGGTGATTTTCGCCTGCTCGATAAACCGTGCGATCATGATTTCTTCCAGCCCTTCGGGAAGGTCTCGTCGCGAATCCTGTAACAGGGAAACCAGATCATAGGCCGGCGAGCCAAACAGCGCATCCTGAAAATCAATCAGCCCTACCCGGGCCACGCCCTCACGATCCGGCAACCACAACAGATTTTCCGCATGCACATCACGCAGGCTGAGCACCCTTGGCAGGGCATCCAATTGCGCAAAGGCCTTCTGCCACAAGGTCTCGACCTCTTCATGGGCTGCCGCATCCTGTGCCTTGCCCCGGTAAGGCGCGTACCAGTCGATCAGCAGATTGGCTTCGGTCATCAGCGCGCAATTATCATAATCCAGCACGGTCCAGTCATCCCCGCCAAAGGGCATTTTGGCCCCAAAGCTGGACCGGCTGAGCGCCGCCAATGCATCAACCGCCGCGCCATAAAGCGCGGCCTGATCCACCGCAATGCGGGCAAAAAGATCATCGCCCAAATCTTCCAGCAACAATAAATTATGCTCGTGATCGGCGGCCATGATTTTGGGGGCGGAGAATCCCCGCGCCACCAATTCTTCGGCCAGAGCAGCATAGGCGCGCGTATCGGAGCCCGACAGACGGGCCAGCGCATTATAGCCAAGGGCGGCGCGCTCTTCCTCATTTGCACCCGGCGGGCAGGAACTGGTTTCATCCCCCGGCGGCGCATCCATCAAAATGGCCGGACCATCGGCACCATAAAGGCGCTCGTAACGGCGCGACGAGGCATCGGCCACCAGAGCGTGACGCCGCGCCGCGTCCCAACCGGTACGTTTGAGAAAACTTTCGATATCGCGGGCGCGATCAGACGGGTTCAAAGCGGCGCTCCCAAACTTTTCCGTGCGGAACCAACTCTGCCAGACGATGGCCATTCTTGTGTATATTCAGGGTAATATCCAATCGTATTGCGGGCCGTAAGGCGCCCATTCTTTGCGGCCATTCTATCAGCGTTACCGCATCGCCAAAGCGTTCTTCCAAACCAATTTCAATGATGTCCTCAGCCTGCTCCAGCCGATAAAGATCGGCGTGGATAATGTCAAACTCCCTAGCCTCATAATATTGCATCAAGGTAAAGGTCGGACTGGGAACTTCGGTATCCTTACCACATAAAACGCGTATATAGCCCCGCGCCAGCACGCTTTTACCCGCGCCCAGATCCCCGTAAAGGCACACCACATCCCCTGGACGGCCCCGGGCGGCCAGGGCCGCGCCCAGCGCAGCGGTATCGGCCTCGTGGGCCAGTATATGGGTTCGGGAAAGGGGCGTCATGCAGGGTTCTTAAAGCCTCGGTCAAAGCCTGACAATGTACACATTGCGGCCAGGGGACTTGATCTTGCCTGTCAGCCCTTTAAATGACCTTTGTACAGTGAGATGGAAAACCATGGTCAAGATTACCTATATCGAAAACGACGGCACCGAACATACCGTTGACGTCAAACCCGGCATCACCCTGATGGAGGCCGCCGTCAACAATATGGTGCCCGGCATTGATGCCGATTGCGGCGGAGCCTGTGCCTGTGCAACCTGTCATGTCTATATTGACCCGGCATTTGCAGAAAAAACCGGCACCGCCGAAAGCATGGAAGAAAGCATGCTGGACTTTGCCTCGGACCCCAAACCGGAATCACGCCTGTCGTGCCAGATCACGGTGACCGAAGACATGGACGGCCTTATCCTGCGCCTGCCCCGCAGCCAAGGGTGAGCGCCGGGCGCTCATGGGGTATTCTGCTTGCCGGGCTACTGGTTCTTGGCGGCTGTGCCTCCAACAAACCCTTTCGCCTCAACCATGATTATCCGGCCCCGCCCAGCATTAAACGCCTGACCGAAGCCGGGGCCTGTCAGGGCGGCGAAGCGCTGGCCGCGCGCTCTTTACCATTGCCCAAATATCCCCTGTTCGCCAAACGACAGGGCCGACAGGGATGGGTCGTCATAAAATTGGACGTTCTTCCCAATGGTCAAACCAGCAATGTGACGGTCAAGCAATCCGCCCCGGGCAGCATTTTTGACCGATCCAGCATCAAGGCGGTGCGCCGATGGCAGTTCGCCCCGGTTGGCGGCTCTGGCCTTAGCAATTGTCTGGTCTTTATCGACTTCCGTCTGGGTCAGGTCCGCATCGGGCGTTAGTTTTTCCTTTTTCCGTTTTCTCCCAAGAGCCCAGGAATGCAACTCCATCCTTCGCCCTTCGAGACAATTTCTTTCTAAAATCCCTTAAGATGAGGGTTTTGGTTTTCGCTTTTATCCTTCATCCTTCGACAGGCTCAGGATGAGGTTTGCGATTTCTCCTTAGGGTTCCCGCAAAGGCGTTAGCCTTATCCGGGATCCAAACGGTGGTTCATTCTGCATTGGACCCCGGATCTTCGCCCGGAGACCAAGGTTTGGGTTCTCCATCCTTCGAGGCTCTCTTCGTTCGCACCTCAGTGCCTGCCCCGGACTGGATCCGGGGATGAGGCAGGATTAAGTTTTAACGCCGCCTCATACTGAGGTGTCCTGAGGAGGTGCGCAGCACCCACGAAGGGCCTCGAAGTATGGATAGCATAATACCTTAGCCACATTGGTATGGGACTAGATATTTCTATCCCCGCCCCAAAACCAAACGTGTCATCCCGGCCCCTGAGCCGGGATCCATACTGAATCCATACGCAAATGGACCGGCACAATGGATCCCGGATCAAGTCCGGGATGACACGGAGGAATTATCCCCCGCATAGCAGCCCTAAGGGTCAAAGAGGGGCACCTTTACCCCTTCGCATGTCCGCCCTTACCCCTTAAATACCCCTAAAGTTTGCAATACTGACCCTGAAATGACCCTTGATTGACCATTTTTTACCCTACTTACCCCTCGAAATTTTGGGGATAAGGTAGATTTATCGTGCGCTATCGCGACGGCAGGCCTCGCTATATGAGCCATATTATCCCCGTCCATTTCACGCATGCTAAAATGGTTTCAAGAGCATCAAAAATGCACTAGCGTGTACCCATGATTCAGGATTTTAGCGTTAAGGGCGGGCCTCAAGCGGGCCGCGCTCATCTGCCTCTATTGCGCCGTGAACTATCACAGCGCAATCTGGATGGCTTCATTGTTCCTCATGAGGACGAATATCAAAACGAATACCTGCCGGCAGCAACCGATCGTCTAGCCTGGCTGACCGGCTTTACCGGCTCGGCAGGGGCGGCAATCATCATGGCGGAACGCGCGGTAATGCTGACCGATGGTCGCTATACCTTGCAGGTGCGCGATCAGGTGGATAGCCGCCTGTTTGCCTATGATGATCTGGTGGAAACCGGCATTGCCGGGTGGATCCGCGCCCATACCAAAGCCGGCGACAAGCTGGGCTATGATCCACGCCTGCACAGTCCCGACGCCCTGGCCAGTATAGAGGCCGCCGCCAAAACCTCTGGCGCCGTATTAGTGGCGCAGGACAGCAACCCCATTGATGCGGTGTGGACGGATCGCCCCCCCATGCCTGAGGCCCCCTTGCACGTTCAAGCGCTGGAATATGCCGGCCAGCCCCATGGGGACAAGATTGCGCAAACCGCCAAGGCCCTGAAGGACAGCGGGGCAGATGCCGCGGTGATTACCGCGCCGGCCTCGATCGCCTGGTTGTTTAATATTCGCGGCGGCGATGTAGCCTGTTCCCCCTTGCCGCTGAGCACCGCCTTGGTGCGCGAGGACGGCACGGCGGCGCTGTTTGTGAACCCCAACAAGGTCACCGACGAAGTACGTGCCCATCTGGGCAATAGCGTGAGCATTCGCAAAGAAGAGGATTTATCCGAAGCCCTGCAGGGGCTGAGCGGTACTACCATCAGCCTGGACCCCGGCACCGCCTCGGCCTGGCTGTTTGCAGAAGTTGAAAAAGCCGGGGCGCAGGTGCGCCGCGCGCCGGACCCGTGCGCCTTGCCCCGGGCCTGTAAAAACGAAGTAGAGGTTGAGGGCGCGCGCCGGGCGCATATTCGCGATGGCGCAGCGCTAACCCGGTTTTTGTGTTTTATGGCCGGCGAAGAAGGCCAGTCTGGCGAAATGGATGAAATCAGCGCGGCGCAAAAACTGGAAAGTTATCGCCACGACACCGGGGCGCTAAAAGATTTGTCGTTTGAATCCATCTCCGGCGCCGGGGCGGATGGGGCCATTGTGCACTATCGGGTGACCACCGCCAGCAATGCCATGTTGACCCGTGGATCCCTGTATCTGATTGATTCTGGCGGGCAATATCTGGATGGTACCACCGACGTCACCCGCACCATTGCCATTGGCGAGCCAACCGCAGAAATGAAAAACCGTTTCACCCGGGTGCTGAAGGGCCATATTGCGCTTAGCCGTGTGCGCTTTCCCCAAGGCACCACCGGCACTCATCTGGACATATTGGCCCGCGCCGCGCTCTGGGAGGTTGGACTGGATTACGCCCATGGCACCGGACACGGAGTGGGCTCGTATCTGGGGGTACATGAGGGACCGCAACGCATTGCCCGGGCCTGGAATGATACCCCCTTAATGGCGGGCATGATCGTCTCGAACGAGCCGGGCTATTACAAAACCGGGGCCTATGGCATCCGCATTGAAAACCTGCAGGTGGTCAGCCCGGCCGAAACGATTGAGGGTGGTGAAATCCCGATGCTGGGTTTTGAAACCCTGACCCTGGCGCCAATTGACCGCCGCCTGATCGACCCGTCCATGCTGGACGAGGCCGAAACCCAATGGCTGGATGATTATCATGCCCGGGTACTGGCCATTCACGAACAATGTCTGAATGAAGAGGAGGCCAACTGGCTGCGCAAGGCCTGTGCGCCAATAGGCGGTTAAACCAGCAAAGGCGGCCAGCTTTCGCTGACCGCCCCCTTGCTGCGTGCGTCCCCCCAAAGGGCTGCAAAGCACAGCAGATTATTACCTAATTTCGAACCCAGTTTCCGTTTACCGTGCGGCATTCTTTGACCTGTTTGGTACGCCGGTTGCCATGGTGATCACGGGTGGTGATCTTACGAAACCGGCACTTTTGCGTGCGGTAAGGCTGGGCATTATAGCCATTACTATAGCCGGTTTCATTATAGTATCCGCCTTCCAGACGTTCATTCCAGAAACCATTGCGGCCATTTTCATACCGGCGGGCCTGGCGGCGCTCGCGGCGTTCATGACGGCGATACTGGCGTCTCTCGGCAGCATAAGGATCATTATAATATCTGTAATCCCGATTGTATCCTGCATTGTTATAACCGTTATTGTAATAGCCGGAATTATAACCGGTATTGTTGTAATAACGGCGATGCTTGCGTTTGCCATAACGCTTGTTCTTGCAATCGGGGCCGTCGGCAATGGCCGCCCCGGCGATGCCGCCGAGCAAGGCCCCGGCAACGGCACCTTCTTTATGATCGCCGCGACCAGCAATTTCCCGGCCCAATACGCCACCAAGGACACCGCCCAGAATTGCACCAACGACTTGATCGTCCTTGTCGCTCTTGCAACGGTATTGACCGCGATAATTATTGTGTTCCGCGAAAGCCGCGGCCGGCAGGGTGAGGGCAGCGCCAAGCGCCATGGCGGTGATGAGTGCTTTACGCATGTTGGTCTCTCCTTTTGACATGCTGTTGTTCAGCGATGAGGAGAGACTAGTTGAGCCTGCCTGAACGGCACCTGAAAGCGTTTGTTAGGTTGTGTTGTGGTGTTTTTAATTGACTTTACAACACCTTAGCCACATTGCCCACGATGGCGCAGCTTGTGATCGGCCAGAACACAGGCCAGCATGGCCTCGGCAATGGGGGCCGCCCGCACGCCCACACAGGGGTCGTGGCGGCCTTTGGTGCGCACCTCGACCTCCTCGCCTTTGCGATTAAGGCTTTGGCGCGGCGTCAGGATGGAAGAGGTGGGTTTGAACGCCGTACGCACGATAATGTCCTGACCGGACGAAATGCCGCCCAGCACGCCGCCATTATTATTAGAGAGAAATACCGGGCCATCGGAACCGGCCCGCATTTCATCGGCATTTTGTTCGCCGGTCAGGCGCACCGCGCCAAAGCCCGCGCCAATCTCAACCCCCTTGGCCGCCGGGATCGACATCATCGCCCCGGCGATATCAGCATCCAGCTTGCCATACACCGGCGCGCCCCAACCCACCGGCACCCCATGGGCCACCACTTCGATCAGCGCCCCCAGCGAAGAGCCGGCTTTACGGGTCTGGTCCAGTAACGCCTCCCACTGGGGCAGGGTTTTGGCACTGGGGCAGAAAAGCGCATTGCGTTTGACCTCATCCCAGGACCAGTCATCGCGCGCCACCGGTTGATCACCGATCTGCACCAATGCCCCGGCAATGGAAATCTCATCACCCAGAATTTGCCGCGCCACCGCCCCGGCGGCCACCCGCACGGCGGTCTCTCTGGCCGAAGCCCGGCCGCCGCCGCGATAATCGCGAAAGCCGTATTTGGCGTTATAGGTATAGTCTGCATGGCCCGGCCGATAGGCATCCGCGATCTCACCATAGTCTTTGGATCGCGCATCGGTGTTTTCGATCAACAAACTGATCGGCGCGCCGGTGGTGCGATTTTCAAATACACCGGAAAGGATTTTCACCCGGTCTTCCTCGCGGCGCTGGGTTACATGGCGCGAGGTGCCAGGTTTGCGCGCATCAAGATATGGCTGGATGATCTCTTCGGTCAGCAAATAGCCCGGCGGGCAGCCATCGATGACGCAGCCAATGGCCGGGCCGTGGCTTTCGCCCCAGGAGGTAAATCGAAAAAGATGACCGAATGTATTATGTGACATGGCTGCACCTTAGCGCCTTGGCGCTGTGTCTCAAGCCTTGCTCTGTGCATGAGGGCGCAGGGGATTGCCCCAAATGCGATTAAAACGATGCAAGGCATCCGAAAAACCCGTGGCACGGCGGGATTTGAGCGTGAAATACAAATGCCCGTCTTTGGCCCCCTCGCGCCCCGGCAGGCCCTTGCCCTTCAGACGCAGGCTTTGACCATGGCTGGAAAGCGCCGGAATGCTCACTTTTAAGGGACCATGAGGGGTGACCACCTCGACCTTGCCGCCCTTTCGCAATTGCACCAGGTCCAGCCAGAGCGGCATATGCAGATCACGACCGTGCAAGGATGCGCGTTTATGGGCCAACAGTTTAATCCGGATCAGGGCATCACCGCACTTCCCGCCATGGCGGCCCGGACCACCGGCCCCCTTCAAGCGAATAATATCGTCACTGATGCACCCGGCGGGGCATTGCACATCCAGTGCCCGACCATTTGGCAGGGTCACCCGCCGCGTTGCCCCCCGCAATGCATCTTCCAGACTAAGATACAGCACCGCCTCTTGGTTTGTTCCATTGATCGGTTTTTTAAGAGGCTTCTCGGGAACGGCCTTGGCCAGCTTCCAAAATCCGGAAACCAGTGCCTGCCGCGTTGGACCGGCGGATTTGGGTTGATCTTTCAAGACGGCACTGTGAGCGGCTGTAATGGCATGAAAACGCTCCTGATCACCGTTTGGTGCATCAGGGTGAAAGCGCTTGGCCAACCGGCGATAGGCGGCACGGGCCTCCTGTGCGCTGGCCCCTTTGGCAAGGCCCAGCACGGTATAACAATCTGACTTCGAATCACTCATGGACAAAAGGCTAGCGGCGATGAATGATCGAGATGTAAACAAGACCGCCATCGATGGAGCGCCTTCATGAGCAAAGAGCCGTTAATTCCGCCCAGTCCCAGCGAGAAGGATTATCACGACACCGCCCATGACGAGCCGGGGGATCTGTTTGCTCGCGAGGATCCGTTTGCGCTGTTTGCCGACTGGCTGCGCATGGCCGATAAAAAAGAGCCAAATGATCCCAACGCCATGTGTCTGGCCACGGTGGATGAAACCGGCATGCCCGATGCCCGCATGGTCTTGCTGAAAGATTTCGATGAGGCGGGCTTTGTGTTTTACACCAACACCCATAGCGCCAAGGGGCGCGAGCTGGCCACCAATCCCAAAGCCGCATTGGTGTTTCACTGGAAAAGCATCCGCCGCCAGGTGCGCGTGCGCGGCCACGTTTCACCGGTAAGTGCCAAAGAGGCAGACGAATATTTCGCCAGCCGCGCCAGAGACAGCCGCATAGGCGCCTGGGCATCCAAACAGTCGCAAGAACTGGAAAGCCGCTTTGCGCTGGAAAAAAGGGTGGCAAAAAAGGCCGCCGAATTTGGCCTTGGCAAAGTGCCACGCCCGCCTTTTTGGTCCGGCTATCGCCTTGCCCCCACCCAGATAGAGTTCTGGCGCGACCGCCCCTTTCGCCTGCATGACCGGCTGGTGTTTATACGGGAAAAGGTAGATGCACCCTGGACCCAGAAACGGTTATATCCATAAACAATCCCGGTCTGGCTAGGCCGCCGTATCACGGCGTGAAGACAGCCATTGATCAACGCTGAACCCCGGGGCGCCGTTTTTGGCAAGGATCAGAAACCCACCGGCCATGGCCAGATTTTTCAGAAAATTGATCTGTTGCATCTGATCCCCAAAATTGGCATGGAAAACAACCGCGGAAACCAGCGAAAATCCAGCCAGCAACAAGGCAATCAGGCGCGTCTGGAAACCAACCAACAGGGCAAAGCCGGCACCAAGTTCGAAAGCAATGGTCGGAAGCAGCAAGGCACCCGGCAGGCCAAAGGCCTCCATATAGCCTTGCGTCGCGGCAAAGGCGCTGATTTTACCCAGCCCCGAGAGAATGAAGATGGCCGCCATAAGGGCGCGGGCAGGGGCATCGGTATAACGTGTAAATTGGTCAAACATGATCGTATTTCCTTATTGGAGAGGTGGGTTGGTGGTAGAAAAAATATAGCGGGCGATTTTCCACGGTCCGTCATTGGGTTTGTGAAAAATAAAAAACTCCTGATTGGCTTCGGCAATTTTTTGCTGACTGGCTTTGAGCGTCACAAAGCCTTTGGAGCGGGTGCGGGCAAACACCCATTGCGAGCCAAGGGGCGTTATTTCATCAATGGTAAAATCAATATCGAGTTTGATCTGCCCAAAGACGCCCTCATAGGCAGCGCGGATGGCCTTGGTACCAATATGGGGCAGGCTGTGCTGGGCCATAAACACCCCGTCATCGCTATAGAGTTTTACGATAGCCTCGGTGTCGGCTGCATTCAGGGCCTGCTCATATGCCGACAATACGGATCTGATCGGCGCATCGTCACCCGGGCTGTTGGCCGCAACATTCCCCAAGGGAAGAGCCGCCAGAGTTGCTGAGGCGATCAGGGGTCTGGTCAGTCTTTTCATCATCATCTCCTGTTGTTGCCTGATGTGCGGTCAACTTATCCCTTCCTATATTCAGAAATAATAGCTAAGTTTGGAAAAGATTATCCCATATATGAGAAAATAAATGGCAGACCTGAATGCGCTTTTGATCTTTGCCAATGTCGCTGATGTCTTGAGTTTCTCAGAAGCCGCGCGCCGTCTGGGCATGCCTGTTTCTACCGTGAGCCGGAAAATTGCCGAGCTGGAAAATCAGCTTGGCGTTCGCCTGATCGAGCGCTCAACACGAAAACTTCGCCTGACGGATATCGGCATGGAAATCCTGGAACACGCCAGCAAAAGTGCAGAAATATATGAAGCCGTTAATCGGGTGATCTGCCGCCAAAGGGCCGAAGCGCACGGCACCGTACGCCTGTCGGCGCCCCCGAATATCGCGGCCAGCGTGATCGCGCCTTTGGTCACGGCGTTTCAGAAAAAGCACCCTAGGGTGAATATACATACCCTGATGACGAACCGCTTCATTGATCATATTGCCGATGGCATTGATCTGACCATTCGCATTGGACGGCTGGAAGACTCAACACTTGTCGCCCGTAAAATTCTGCACTATCGCCACCGCCTGTTGGCCAGCCCGGCATATCTGGCAACGATCAAGGCGCCGCATAATCCGGCAGACCTGCTGGAACACCGGTTGTGCTCTTTTTCTGTTGTGGCGGCAAAAACCACGTGGGCGTTTACGGGTGGTGGTGATGCGCAAAGCATCGTCTTTACGCCCGCTTTGGCGATGAATGATTATGCTGGCCTGGCCAATGCCCTGGCCGCCGGCGCCGGCATAGGAGAATTACCCCCGATCATTGCCCCCGAAATGTTACGAGGCGGGCGCTTAGTCGAAGTCATGCCCGATTGGCATTTTGATGGGGTCGACGTCTCCCTTGTGCATCTGGGCAACCGCCATATGTCCCGCCCGGTGCGGCTGTTCAAGGCATTCTGCGTGCAACAGGCCCCCGCCCTTTTTAAGGATTTACCGGCATAGTCCAATACCTAGCAACGATCACACCCCTTAATACAACTGCCGCACCACTAGGTAAACATGTTTACTACAAATAAATTAATAAACATTTGACCTTTTCAATACTGCTCTACTAATTTCAAACCCAAACAATTGGTCTATAAGTAAGGCGTAATATTTACGTTGAGTGCATTTGTGTTGAAAAAAACAATTAGCTGCTTTTACAGCATTCATAGCCATCAGTCTGATGTACCCATTAATTGCAATGGGGCAAAGCTTTCCCTCTTCCCTTAATCTTGCGGGTCTAAACAACAGCAATGGGTTCATGCTGGATACCAAGATCAACGCCCAAT